>JAADGN010000126.1 GCA_013152325.1 Chloroflexota bacterium | reverse complement strand
GACGGTTGCATTGCGCAAGCCCAAATTGACAAAGACCATCACGCCCGCCCTATGCCAGCATCTCGGCAAGCGCGTTTTCCGCCTTGCGCCGGAGCGCAGGCTGCGCGGCGTAATAACTGTGACCGGCGCAGGCGCGGCAGAGCGTCAGCCCATCTTGCAGGACTTCACGCTCGTTGATGATCTCTTCGCCGCACCGGTCGCAGTTCACGCGCACGCCGGCGCGGCTGATGATGGCTTCGACGGGGGTCTTCAGAATCACGTCCTCCATCGTGAACATTTCGTTCAACGGCATGACCTGATAGCCGGCCAGTTGGGCGAAATAGCGCCGTTTTTCCTGGGGGGCATAAGCATAGGCGCGTTGGCGCGCGTCCAGGCTGGGCGCAATACGGATGCTGCGTCCGGTTTTGGTGTCCGCGAAAACAGCCGCGATCTTGCCGTAATCCTCCACGCGCAGGGTGCGGTGTCCAACCGTTGCGCCGGTGGCAACCGAAACGCCGTCGGCGAAGCAGCCGTCCGATTCGACGATCACCAGCAGCCGCTTTTTGCCCTGGGGCAGGGAGAGGCCGAGTGCGTCCGCGGCCAGCATGCCCATGCGCACGCCGAGCACCTGGCGCGGGCAAAGATGGCTGTGCCGGGCGGCAGATTCATCCAGAAGTTCCTGCAATGTTTTGCGCATCATGATCAGGCTCCTTGTCAAACAAAAAGGCCGTCTGTGAGGAGACGGCCCGATGTACACGAGCGTTGTCGTCTCCTTTCCAAATTCATCCCAAAGGGGATGCGGGGGGCCGGGGCGTTTCCGCCGCCGACCGGGGTCATCGCATGCGGATGACCGGCCTGCCCGCCATTGAACAAGTCATTTAGGCTGACAGGCTCGGAGGTGATATTGGTACCCTGTTTTTCAGGTTTCTTTTGTTCGGTCTTCCGACGTGTTGCCAAGCCCTTCTTTGAAGGCGCGGATGCCGCTGCCGAGTTCGCCGGCGATCTTGCTGATGCGGCCTGCGCCAAACAAAAGCACGACGATCACCAGGACGATAATCAGTTCAGTAGGTCCTAAGTTGGGCATTCTTCACTCCTTCGCCGCTGCGTTTTCCAGGTTTTCCACTTTCTGAACGACGAATTTCGTCATTTCTCGAGCGGGTTCAAACTGGTGGGCTTCGAGCTGCCCCGCGTCACAGGCCTGCGCCAGGGCCGGGTCGACAGGCAGGCGCGCGATCACCGACGTCCCGGCCTGGGCTGCAACTTCTCCGGCGTGGCTGGGGCCGAAAATTTCATGTTGGGAGCCGGTGTCAGGACATGCGAAGTAGCTCATGTTTTCGACGACGCCCAGCAGCGGCACATTCATCTCGGCGCTCATTTTTATGGCCTTGCGCACGATCAAATTTGCCAGTTCCTGCGGGGTGGTGACCATCACCAATCCCTGTACGGGCAGATCCATCATCGCAGTTAATTGTACATCCGATGTGCCCGGCGGAAAATCGAACAGCAAATAGTCCAGCGGTCCCCAAATGACATTTCTCCAAAGGTCGGAGATCAATTGAGCGATGCGGGAGCCGCGCCAGGCAACCGGATCATCCGGATTTTCGAGCATGAAATTTGCAGACACCAGTCTGATGCCCTCCTCGGATCGAGCCGGGATGATGCCTTCCGGGGAGTTTTTCATGCGCCTCCCGTTCATGCCGAACAGGTGCGGGATGCTGGCTCCGGTGATATCTATGTCGAAAATGCCGACTTTGTACCCCATGCGGTTCAGGCCTACGGCCAACATTCCCGTGACCATGGACTTGCCGACGCCGCCTTTGCCGCTCGTCACGCCGATCACGTGCTCGATCGGACTGAGTGTCTGTGCCAGGGACTTGAAAGGCGCCGCGTCTTTTGGGTCCAGGCTGAAGCTGAGAGGCAGGTTCCCTTTGGGGTGGAGCGTCGTTCCGGGTTTGCCTCCGTTGCCGCCCGAAGATTGCGCGTTTTGAGCCTGCAACCGGGCCATCAGTTGTCCTACTTCTTTTCGCGACATTTCGCTGATTTGAACGCCTACGTGCCCCACGCCGGGCAAGGCTGCTACCGCATTGTGTACTTGTCCGGCCAGGCTGTCAGAGAGCGGGCAGGCAAGGGTCGTCAGGGCCAGCGTCAGGCGGACATTGTGATCTTCGATCTCAACGTCCCGGATCATGCCCAGGTCAACCACGCTGCGGCGCAGTTCGGGGTCCTGCACGGGCTGCAGGGCCTGCAGGATGTCTGCAATGGTCGTCATGGGATACCTCTAAAACCTGTCCGAAAAATGCGTAGTAGCGACTTTTAGTCGCTGTTTGACGGCTGAAGCCGTTACTACAAAAGAATTTTCGGATAGATACTAAACGGGGGAGAGACTTCGGAAGTCAGGGACTTCCGAAGTCTCTTTCCAAACCAGTGATCAGGCGCGCACCACGTCAACGAGGGTGTCGTAGAAACTGGCGCTGCCGCCGATGGGATCGGTCAGGGTGGCATTCTTGAGCACCGGGTCTTCGTACATGACCACATTGGGGCAGATGCCGGTCGCGCGGCGGGCGTCGCCCTTGACCACGTCGCCGTCGATCACAACATCGCTGGCGCCGTACGCCCAGTGGCCGAATGACCAGCTGGCGGCCACTGTGCCGGGACGAATGCCCTGGATGACCTTTATCTTGCCGGCGACGGTCTTCTTGCCGCGGTTGGGAATGTCCCAGACGCCTTTCGGGTTGCTGGCGGAGACCAGTTTGACCAGGTCGCCGTCTTCCAGGCCCAGTCGGTCGGCGTCCGCCTTGTTCATCAGCACATAGTTTTCCTTGGCTACGCCCAGTTGGGACCAGTAGTTGCCCACCGTGCGGGATTGACCGCCATAGATGTGCTTGAAAGTGAACAGACGGAAGGGGTATTTCTTTTCGTCCTGGGCCAATTCCTGTCCGCCGGCGTCTTTGACCGGCTCGTGGGTCGGCAGGCCGTAGAAATGCTCGCCTGTCAGGCTGTGGATGCCGGCCGCGACGTTGTCCACAAAGATGTTGAACGGCCCTTTGTACGGGTGGGCCAGCTTCTCGCCCTTGTACACCTTGCTGAAATCCTCGAAGCGCCCGCCGCGGTTGAGCAGATAAACCACCCGCCGCCAGAGCGATTCGTCGCCGATCACAGCTTTCCAGCGTTCTTCGTCGAAGACCACGCCGGAAAGATGCGAGCGGGCCTCACGGAAGATACGCATTTCATCGTCGTCGGCCTCGGGCACAGCTTCGGAGCCGTCTTCCTTGTCGCCGAAGGCCAGGTTGGCGGCCATGCGCAGGAAGTAATCCTGGCGGGTCTTGAAGTCCGCCGCGTCGCCGAAACCGTTGACGCCGTAACCGGGCAGGCCCAGTTTTTCGGCGATTGCCAGCATCACGGCTTCCATGCTGACCGGCTGTTCCTCGCCAAAGACGGTGACTTTCTCCGGCAGGGGATCGATCATCGGCTGGCGGATCTTGCTGGTCTTGGCCTGTACGGCGGGGGTGATGTGCGGTGTGCCCCAGCGTTCCCAGATGGCGGTATCGGGGAAGAGGTAATCAGCGTACATGCTGGTTTCGCCGATGACGATGTCGTCGGCGATCACCAACGGGATGACGTCCGGGTCGGCGATGGCTGCCAGGGTGGGGTTGCCCGCCGGGGCCGAAAATCCGGGGGTTCCCTTGTGCAGGAAGAGGGCTTTGATGGGATAGGGATAGCCCGCCGCCGCGCTGGGGATGATCTCCTGATAGACATTGCCGGTGTAGGGGAACCAGGGACGTTTGGCAGGGTAGCCATCCCGCTGGAAGAGGGTGCTTTTCTCGTAATGCCACTTCTCGCGCGTCAGGGTAACGCCATAGGAACCCAGTTTGCCGGGGTGCATGCCCTTGACGATGTTAAAGGGGCCTTTGGCCTTGCTGCCGTCTTCGTGCCAGTGACCGCCGCCTGCGCCTATGCCGCCTGTCCAGCCGGCTACGCCGACCAGCACGTTGAGCATGATGATGGCGGTGGCGTTGTAATAGCCGTTGGTATGCTGGACGGGGCCGCGATAGAAGTCCACGCCGACGCGTTTGCCGTGGCTGGTAAACTCGCTGGCGACCTCCTCGATCTTGCGCACCGGGATGCCGCAAATCTCCGACCACTCCTCCAGCGTGTGGGCCATGGTTTCTTCTTTGTATAGCTGGAAGGCGGTCTTGTAGCGAACGCCGTTCACCGCGCCTTCGGCGAACAGGTCGCCCTTGACCGGGTTCTCGGCGTCGTTGGGATCTACGAAGACCAGCTTTCCGCCCTGGCTGACCACGAAGCCGTCCAGCTCGCCGCCGTCGTCGGCGGTCAATCCGGCCGTGGAGGGGCGCAGCAGGCGGCTGGGTTGACCGTTCTTGATCTCGACCAGCCAGGTCGCGCCGGTCCAACTGGTTTCGTTGTCGGCGGACGCGGCAGCTTTGTTGGCGTTCTCCAGGTAGGCCGCGTCGTAGCGTTCGTTCTCGATGATCCAGCGTCCCATCGCCAGCGCCAGGGCGGCGTCTTCGCCGGGTTTGACCGGCAGCCACCACTTGGCTTTGGCCGCCGTCTTGCTCAGCCGGGGGTCCACGACCGCTATCTTCATGTTGCGGTAGGACATCGACCAGGTGACCAGCTCGCTCATGGGCGTGGGGCCGAAATTGGCTTCGAAAGCGCCGGTGCCGAAGAAGATAACCATCTCGGCGTTGGCGAAATCTGGTTTGAGATGTTCCTTGCCGCCGCCCCAGGAGCCGTTTCCTTTGTACTGGTTGGTGACCTGGATGGTGGCAATGTGGTGCGACTGCTCACAGATGGTGGTGTGCTCGTACCAGTTGACCGACCCAAAGGCGTCCTTGAGCCAGCGCTTGGCAAACTCCTTGCGCCCGTGCTCGATGCGGCCAGCCTGGAAGACGAACTGGTTGTTCCTGGGGCCCAGGTCGGGATGGTCGGGGTCGATCAGCAGGTCGAGATGGTCGGCGTGTTTGGCCTTGAATTCGTCCAGGGTCATGTCGCCGCTGGCGACGGCCATACCGTCGGCTTTGAGCGCGGCCATCAGGTCGGGATCCTGCACGGCCCAGATTTCTTTCAGGCCGGGCGGCTTGCTGCCGTCGGCGAAGGTGCCGCCGTTGACGATTTCGTTGATGGCTTGTTCGAAGGAGATGACCTCCCACTTGTTTTCGCCGCGTTTGCCGGCGCGTTTGAGCACTTTGGTGATGCGGTAGGGGTCATAAAGGCTTTGCACGCCGGCCTGCCCTTTGGGACACAGTTTGGCGTCCACCCTGGCGGCCTCCGCCAGGGGCGTGTCGTAGGATAGATGCGGCAGCATGTTCATCGGGCTGTAGGGGTTGCCGTCGATTTTGACCAGCACGCCGTCCAGAATCTTGCCCTTGATCGTACAACCGGTGTGACATTGCAGGCAGACGCTGTATATGGTGTTTTCGGCCTTGTTGAGCGGATATTCGCCAGCAGCCAGCGCGCCGCTCATGCGGCCATCCAGCCCGGCCATTTTCTTGAAGGCTGCGCTCACCCCGCTGGCAATCGCCAGCGAGCCGCCGACCACCGCTGAAGTCTTCAGGAAATCGCGGCGGGTGATTTGGTTTTGGTTGGTTTCTGTTTTTTTAGCCATGAGAGGTCTCCTTATTGGGTTTGACGGGCAGGAGCGAATATCCCAGGGCGTATAGCGTCAATGCAAGCCCAACAATGCCCATCGCGAGGAACCATTCCATTGTGCTGGGAACGTAGAAGGTGCTCATGCGAGCCGAGGGTACGGCCTCCACTAATCCCTGCAATTCGGGCACCGAGAGCGGCGGGATGACGATGTTCAGGCGCACACCGACGAAAGCCACCACGATGGAGAACCCGGCCAAGCCAACCCAATTGGGATTGCGGTTGGTGCGTTTCCAGGCCAGCAGCACGATGGGAACGATCATGCCCAGGCCGATCTGTCCAATCCAGAAGACGTACCAGAAGGGGCCGGTCATGGTCTTCAACAACGGGCCGACGTCGCCGGGAATCGCGCCGTAGAGGGCGATCGAGTATTCGGAAAAGGTGAAGAGCACGTCCAGCAGCGTCAGGCCGAGCACCAGTTTCCCCAAGTCGGCGACCAGGGCGGTATGCGCTTCGGAACCCCGGTCGGGAGCCAGGAAAGCGTAAATTGCCAGCAGCAGGCCGCCGCCGGAAACCAGCGCCGAGACCAGGAAGAGCAGGGGGAACAAGCCGCTGTGCCAGGCCGGGCGCGCCGAGATCACGCCAAAGAGCGCGCCGACGCCGCCGTGGAACATGATGGCCAGTGGTACGCCGATGGAGCCGAGAATTTTAACCGTGCGCGTATCGCGGGCGCGGCTCTTTGTGGAAGTGTCCTTGCTGCCAAATGCCAGGATGCGGCAAACCTTCCCGCTCAAGCCCGCCTTCTCACTCCAGCGGACCAGGTCGGTGCGCAGTTCGAACCACAGCTCGAACAGCAGCAGGATGGAGTAGGCGGTGTACAGCCAGACCATCCAGGCCATCATCGAGAGGAAGTTCGGACGGGAGAATACTTCGTAGAAACGCTCCATGTGACCGAGATCGAACCAGATGTTGAGCAGCGCGGCCAGCAGGGAGATCAACGCGGTGAACAACGCCAGCCGGGCGATGGGCCGAAAACGCTCCACGCCGAAGGCGTACACCAGCGAAGAGATCAGGAACGCTCCCGCCGACAGACCGATGAAGTAGATGTACAGCGCCACCCACAGCCCCCAGACGATGAGCTGGCCGTAATTCGCCATGCGATGTCCCTGCGTCAGACGCCAATAGAGGCCCACGGCTCCCACGGCCAGCAGAACGACGGTGACGAGCCAGTAAGCCACGTTAAACTTTTTGTTGTTTTTCATCTTCGTCTCCTCAGGATAGATAGAAAACCTTCGGGTTGGTGCCCAGGTCTTCTTTCAATCGAAAACTGTATCGCTCGCGCAGCATTTCGGAGACCAGGCTGTCGGGGTCGTTCAGGTCGCCGAAATAGCGCGCCCGCCCGATGCAATCATTGATGCAGGCCGGCAACAGACCTTCGCGCAGACGCTCGATGCAGAAGTTGCATTTGCGCACATTGCCAATCGGCGATACGCCCTCGGAGCGAACGCGTTCTTCCCCGTATTCGAATGTGGGCGCGGTTTCGTAGGGCTCGAGCATGGGGGTGTTCTCGGTGTACCATTCGCCGAAATCGAAGTTGCGCGCCCCGTACGGACAGGCGGTGACACAGTAGCGGCAGCCGATGCAGACATCGTAGTCGATGACGACGATACCTTCTTCGTTCTTCCAGGTCGCGCCGACCGGGCAGACGTCCACGCAGGGCGGGTTTTCGCACTGCATGCAGGGGCGCGGCAGGAAGACCGCGCGCACGTTCGGATACGTACCGACTTCTTCTTTGATGACGACGGTGTAGTTGACCCCTGGCGGGGTTTTCTTTTCCGCTTTGCATGAGACTGTGCAGGCATCGCAGGCGACGCACTTGGTCAGGTCAATGACCATGCCCCAACGTCGCTCGGATGGAGGTTTCTGCAAAGCGCGTTGCACATCATCCATCATGCGGATGATCGCATTTTCCATTTCCATTACAGCGGGTACATATGGCATAGCAAACTCCTCTTGTGGTCAAGGATTACACTAGCAGCCAAAATCTGGCTCGTTCGGTCCGGGTGTAGGCGTCGGGCCGGGAGTTGGGATGGCATTATTCGTCATCCATTCTTCATAGGCCTCATATCCTCCTTCCAGGTTGTACACTTTGCGATATCCGAGTTCGTGCAGGATGACTAGATCATGGGCAGCCCGTTTTTGGGAGTGGCAATACAGCAAGATCGGCGCGGCCTTGCTGTTGGGCAGTTCGTCCAAATGCCGCAGGATTTCGCGATACGGGATATTGATCGCCCCCGCGATGTGGCCGGCGGCAAATTCGTCCGGTTCGCGCACGTCGATCACGAACCAATCTTTCGCATGGTTGACGCGGTCGCGTACGAAGACGTCCACCGGCAGACGATAGCGATGGTCTGGGATTTCTTGCAGGTACGTGTCGCCGGCGTTCGCAACGCTGGCCTGGGCGTAGAGTTCCCAGGCTGTATCGTCTTCGGGGTTAGCGATCGCGGCTTGACGGGCAAACTGCATGGCGCTGGCATAGGCGGCACCGGCATAGGCTTGTTGCGCTTGTTCGACCAATCCCCAGTAATCGCCTGCAGATTGTGCAACTGCCGCAGTTGGCGTGGCGGCCGCAACTGTCTGCGCAGGGGCGCTTTGACAGCTGCCTAACAGCAAGGCGGCAATGACAAGGAAAGGAAAAGGTACGCGTATACGCTTCATGGAGTTTCCTGTAAAGAAAAGGGAGATGCATCCCCGGCAGGGGAGTTACATCTCCTTTGCAAATTCGGCAGGCGCTGGGATTTCTCCCGGCACCCTATCGGCCCTGAACCATGGGCGTTTGCCCGCAGGTTGGCAGGCTCGGAGAGCAATGCGCAAATTCTTCCTGTGATTAAAGAATAGTCACAAAGGGGGCAGCCGAATAGCAGGGAAACTTGGATAGCTTGTCAGGGAAAACAGGATGAAAGGGTGTTCCTTGTAAGGATTTCCCCCACAGACATCCTTTTCTACAGGAATTTCTTAAAAACGATCACGCATCTTCCAGCCAGCCTTGCTGCAATGCGAAACGCACCAGTGCGGCGCGGTTGGTCAGCCCCAGCTTGCTCATGGCGCGGCCGCGATACGTTTCGATCGTTTTCACACTGAGCACCAGTTGGTCAGCGATTTCCTGGTTGGTGTAGCCGCGTGCCACCCAGCGGATGACCTCTTCCTCCCGCTCCGAGAGCGCGGGCTGCCCCGTCGTCTTGGCCGTCTGGCTGGCAGGCAGCATTTCATCCAACAGCGCGGACGTCATGGCTGGGTGAATGTAGACCTCGCCGCGCATGGTTGCCCGGATAGCGCTCAACAGTTCCTGGTCGGCAGCTTTCTTGAGCACATAACCCGCGGCTCCCTGGCTGAGCGCCTGACGCAGATAGCCATGGTCCGCGTGCATGGTCAAGATCAACACGCGGGTTTGCGGCGATTGACGGCGGATCTCCGGCAGGACCACCAATCCGCCCAGGCCGGGCATATTGAGATCGAGCAAGAGCACGTCGGGGTGCAGTTTGCGGGCAAGCTGCAGGGTTGTTTCGCTGTCTTCTGCCTCGCCGACGCAGACCATATCAGGCTGGGAATCGATAAACAGTTTTAATCCCGTCCGCAGGATGGCATGATCATCGGCCAGCATGACGCGTATTTTTTGCATTCGTTGCTCTCTCCAGAGGAATACGTACGTAGATGGTCGTTCCGTGTCCGGGCGTCGACTCGATCACCACCTGCCCCCCAAGCAGGCTGGCGCGCTCTTGCATGCCATACAGCCCCAGTTTACTCTCCTTCAGCCCCGTGCGCAATATGTGGGCGGCATCAAAACCGCCCCCGTCGTCCTCGATGATGGTGGAAACCATGCCCTGACTCTGCTTCAGCAAGATGCTGATGTGTTTGGCCTGGGCATACTTGGCCGCATTCGTCAACGCTTCCTGGACAATGCGGTAGATCGAGGTCTCTACCGGGGCAGGCAAACGTTGTTTCGCATCCAGGCCGAGCGTCTGGAAATCTATGCCTATCTGAAAACGATTCTGGTATTCATGCGCATAATGCTCCAACGCAGCCACCAGCCCTATGTCATCCAGGATGGATGGACGCAACTGTACAGCCAGACCGTGGATTTCCTCCAGCGTCTGGCGGACAACCTCGCGGAGGGTGTGAGCCTGTTGGGAGACTTTCTCGAGATCCGACTCCGTTTCCAGCATACGCAGCCCGACTATCAGGGATGTCAGGCTTTGTGAGGTGCCATCGTGCAGTTCCCTCGATATGCGGCGGCGTTCGTCTTCCTGGGCCGAGATCACGCCTTCAAGCAACTGCCTGCGCAGCTGCTCGCGCTCCCGGCGCAATTCGTCTGTACGCGAAAGTTCATCCGCCATCTGGTTGAAGGCCACGGCCAAGTCGCCGATTTCGTCATTGGCCCAACGCGCCACACGGGGGGAAAAGTCGCCTTGTGCGATCTTCCCGGTCGCTTCGACCAGATTGAGAATGGGCCGGGTAAGGATCCAGGTCAGGGAGGTGGCCGCCAGCAGACTTCCGACCAACACGAGAACGACGGTATACAAAAGCTGGCTGGTCAGCATCTGGAGGGTCTTGTGGATCTGGGCGTCTGAAATGCCAACCCGCACTGTCCCGGCCTTGCCGTCGAAAATCGGTACGGCCACGTCCCACACCAGTCCCTCATCCGTTTGCAATACTTTCGTGCTTTGGAATTCCCCCGGAGAGACCTGGTTGATATTCAACAAGGACAAGGGAAAACCCGTGTTGCCAAAAGTATGCGCCAGCACCTGCCCTTGAGGGTCGACCACAAAAACGTAACGCACGTTGGCGTAATTGGTCTGTATTTCATTGAGGAGTTGGTGCAAGGAATAGAGATCATTGATCAGGATCAGGTCGGCCGAGCGTGCGGCAACATCACGGGCGATGGAGGTGCCCTGGGCGCGGGCCTCCCCCTGCAAAAAATTGGCGAGGGCCAATCGCACCTGAACGGTGAATCCCAAACTCAGCAGCAGGGTACTGCCCAGTACGATCCCAAATATCTTGGTGCGAATGCTGACCGCCCCGGCCCACCCCCACAGATGGGCAATCCACTTCCTGTGGCGAAGCCAGTTCATGGGGTCTCTTCCACCACGGGCTGGATTGCACTTTCTACAGCCATTGCGGATTGGTAATCCGCGTCTTCGGCTGGCAAAAAGCGGTCATAATCCAGGGTTTGGAGCGCCGCCAGCCCTTCGGGGTCTTGGTCCATGTCGAGCAGGATTTCCCTCAGTTGGGCATACAGTTGAGGGCGGGTATTCGGGCTGACCACGACCGGCGGCATTCCAAAGGGAGGCGAGGTGTGAATGATCCGAATCTGTTCCTGCAGGGCAAGGTCCCGTTTCAGCGCAAATTGCAGGATCAGCGAATCGACGGAAGCGCCGTCGGCCACCCCGTTGGCAACCGCATAGATGGCATCGTCGTGACTGTAGGTAAAAAACGTCCGTCTGAAGAAAGTTTCCGATGTTTCCCCTATTTGCTGCAACAGATACAGCGGGTATATGCGCCCGGAGAAGGAAAGCGGGTCGGTGAAAGCAAAAACCTTTCCGCGCAGGTCTGAAAAGGTCTTGGCCGTGCTGGCCGACGGGACGATGATCCTGGCGTGGTACACGTTCTCGCCGCGTACCTGGGGGGAGACCAGCAGCTGCATTCCAAAATCTTGTCTCCCGATCAAATAAGAACTGGTGCAGACGAAAGCCATATCCACCTCGCCGGTGCGTACCAGTTCGTTCACCTCCGCGTACGTATGTCGTTGAACGGCTTCCACGGGGCGTCCAAGCTTTTTCGCGATGTAGTCCAGCATCGGCGCATAGCTGTCCGCCGAACTTTGCGGCGAGATCACGGCCGCGATTGCCACCCGCAGCGGACGGACTTCCTGATTGACCGGCGTGGGGATGGGTTGCAGATCACTCAAATCGACGAGCGCCGCCGGAGTCTCCTGCGTTTGAAACGGCAATATGCCCACCGTATTTGCAGAGACGACCTTGCAGGTTGCCAACAAGGCGGCTGTTAGGGAAAGGACGATCAGTTTGCGCAGCATCACGATTCTCCGTGTTTGTTTTGCCCGAACTCCTTGTATGCCTGAACTTTGCGTCAGGGCATGGAGGGGGCTGGCCGCCGGACACTTTTGGGCTGAGAACCCGCAAGCGGATGGCGGGCACGGTTTGGCGTCCCGTTCGTGTCCTCAGGGAGTGGGCTTTGTCCGGGACTCAGGCCGGCGCGTCAACGGCCTCCCGCCCGGCCTGGAAGGCCTTCCGGTTGAGTTCCAGGAACTTGGGCGGGACGCGCCCCTCGATGACGGCCAGCCAGGGCGCGGCTTCCATCTCCAGCAAACGGGATAGCGCGCCCAGCAGTACCACGTTGGCGGCTTTGGCGTTGCCCAGCGACTCCGCGATGGCGATGCCCTCGACCCAATGGACGTCATCGCTGACGGCGGCAAGCGCGGCGCGGATGGTCTCGTCGTCGGGATATTTTCCATTGCCGGAGCTGACCGTGATCGGCGCGATCTCGTGGTCGTTGACCAGCGCCATGCCGCCCGGTCGCAGCCCGCGGACGAAGCGGACAGCCTCCAGCTTTTCGAAGGCGATCAAAATGTCGGCTTCGCCGTCGGGGATGATGGGCGAAAAGACCTGCTTGCCCCAGCGCACGTGCGAGACCACGCTCCCGCCGCGCTGGGACATGCCGTGCACCTCGGCCTTTTTGGCGTCGTAGCCCAGGCTGATGCCCAGCTCGACCAGCACGTTGCTGGCGAGAATGGTGCCCTGCCCGCCCACGCCGACCAGTAGAAAACGGATGTCTTTTTTCATCGTTGTACCTCGTTCTCAACCACGAAGTGCACGAAGGAGCACAAAGTTTTTCTCTTTGAGACCTTGGCGTCCTTTGTGTTTCATCACTTCGCGTCCTTTGCGTCTTAGCGGTGAAATTACTTCTGTTTTGCCAATACCTGCTCGCGGAACAGAATCGCATCCCGCGGGCAGACCTGGGAGCAGATCTCGCAGCCCGTGCAGAGCAGCGGGTCGATCTCGGCCAGCGGACGGCCGTACTTCGGGTCTACCTGGTCCGATTTCAAAATCGCCGGGCAGCCGATGCGGAAGCAGATCGTGCAGCCGTTGCACTGGTCGGTCACCTCCAGCGGCAGGTACTTCCGGCGCTCCTCCGGCAGCAGGGCGCAGGCATGGTCGGTGATCAGCACCGCCGGTTTGTCGTCTTTCAGCCATTCCTTGAGCGTCGTCTCGATGGCCTCCACGTCGTAGGCTTCCACCCGCTTCACCGTCTCGATGCCGATGGCGCGCACCAGCGCCTCGATGTCCACTTCGCTGGTCGCCTTGCCTTGCAGCGTCAGTCCTGAGCCGGGGTTCTCCTGCTGGCCGGTCATGCTCGTGATGCGGTTGTCCATGATGATGGTGATGACGTTGCTCTGGTTGTAGGCCACGTTCATCAACGCCTGGACCCCGGTGTGGAAGAAGGTCGAATCGCCGATGACCGCGAAATGCCGCTCCTTGTCTCCGGAGAGCGCCCCGCCGTGCGCCACGCCGATGCTGGCGCCCATGCAGCCGCAGGTGTCCATCGCGCTCAGGGGCGGGATGACGCCCAGCGTGTAGCAGCCGATGTCGCCGTTGACGGGGCGTTTGAGCTTGTTCAGGATGTAGAACGTGCTGCGGTGCGGACATCCGGGACACAGCACCGGCGGACGGTTGGGCAGGTCCTGGTCAGGGATGACGGGCAGCGCTGCCGGCGCCGATGCGGACTCCGCCTCGGGCTGGGTGACCGTTCCGGGAGGCAGTAACCCGGCCTGAACGGCGTGCGACCGGACGATCTGCGGGTTGAGTTCGCCGATTTCGGGGAAGATGGATTTCAGGTGTGGATACCGCCCGCTGGTCCCTTCCGCCGGACGATAAAGTTCGATCCCCATCAACAGCACCTGCTCCTCGATGAAGGGATCCAACTCTTCGAGCACGATCAGTTTGTCCACCTGGGCGGCGAAGTCGGCGATCATCCTGCGGGGCAGGGGGTAGGACATGCCCAATTTCAGCACGCTGGCCTGGGGGAAGACCTCGCGGGCGTACTGGTAGGCGATGCCGTTGGTGATGACCCCCAGGCTTTTGTCGCGCCATTCGATGCGGTTGAAGACGAAGGTCTCGGCGAATTGGGCGATCTCTTCCAGCCGCCGCTCGATGACCGGATGCCGCCGGCGGGCGTTGGCCGGCACCATGACGTATTTGGCGTGGTCGCGGGGATATTTGCCCGGCTCCGGCGGCTGGTAGCGGTCGGGGCCGGTCTCCACCAGCGTGCTGGTGTGACAGACGCGGGGGGTCGGGCGCACGATGACGGGCGTGTCGAATCGTTCGCTCAGGTCGAAGGCCGCCACGACCATATCCTTGGCCTCCTGGCTGTCTGCCGGGTCGAGACAGGGGATGCGGGCGAACTTGGCGTAGTTGCGGTTGTCCTGCTCGTTTTGCGAGGAGTGCATCGAGGGGTCGTCGGCGGAGATGACCACCAGCCCGGCTTCCGCGCCGGTCATGGCGGCGTAGAAGAGCGAGTCCGCGGCCACGTTCACGCCGACGTGTTTCATCGTTGCCAGCGCGCGCCGCCCGGCGTAGGCCGCGCCGACGGCTACGTCCAGCGCCACTTTTTCGTTGGGCGCCCATTCGGCGTAGACGCCCGGCATCCTGGCAAGAGTCTCCAGGATTTCGGTGCTGGGCGTGCCCGGGTAACCGGAAGCGACCGCGACTCCAGCCTCCCACGCGCCGCGGGCGATGGCCTCGTTGCCTGAGAGTAAACGTTTTACGGTTTCTTCTGTCATGTCGGGAATTCTCCTGGGGAGGGATGTCTTAAGTTTATCACCGTTTAAATCTGCGAATTTACACTAAATTCGACATTATCCATTAGGCCTCTTGCGAAAGTCAATAAGCCAACTTGCTCTAGGCGGCGTCTCGCCGCCGGGAACGGCGATATGAGCACTTATGCAAGAGGTCTATTTAATGAGCGGGAACAACAATCTAATGGGTTCATGGAATCCGAAGTCTCCTGACTTCGGATCGACGACGGGAGTCGTCGGACTCCACC
>JAADGN010000077.1 GCA_013152325.1 Chloroflexota bacterium | reverse complement strand
CTTCGGGCAAGCGAACGGCCGAGTTTATTTTGAAGGTCCTGGGAGAAGATGACCGCGAAGATGCCAAAAGACTTGACGTCTTGGCGGTTTAGAATAATGAAAACTCTTGAAAAAGCAAAAGAGTGGATAAAAACCCCTTTTAGATCTTCGGAGAGGAAGATATTCTTTCTCCTTTTTGTCTCATTGGCGGTTTCTTTCCCTCTTTATTTTGAGAATGCTTTTGAGTACTCTTTGCCGATGGGCTATGCAGGAATGTTTGCTCAAATGGCAAAGCAGATTGCTGACCTGAATTTTCGGCTGCCTCTTGAGACTCCCTTTTATGGACCCGGGGGGATTCCCTTTGCTTATCCTCCCTTGGCGTTGTATTTTCTTGCGGTTCCCATCAGGCTGACGGGAAAATACTTTTTCTTTCTGCATTGGTTGCCGCCTCTTCTCAGCCTAATGGCGTTGATCCCCTTGTTTTTTTTGGTTTTGGAGTTATCGGAGTCTTCTCTTGCCGCAGCCAGCAGTGTAATTTTGACAGCAACCTCGCGTGAGCTTTATATTGCCCATGCCTGGTCGGCAGGGATTGTCCGCTCCTTAGCTTTCACCCTTGCCCTTTTTTCGATCTTCTTTTTTATGCGGCATCTTCGCAATCAGTCGAAGGGAGATATGCTCCTTGCAGGCATCTTTTTGGGGCTTGTCACCTTGACCCATTTGGAATATGCGGTTTTTTCCGTGCTTTGGCTTGGCTTCTGGACTCTTTTTGAAAAACAGTTTTTTTATGCGGCGAAAAATCTTTTCGTAATCTTTGGAATCGGCTTTCTGATCGCTTTACTGTGGATCGTGCCGATCTTGTCCCGATATGGGATGAGCACCTTGCTCAATGCGTTGAACTCCCATGGAAACGCGAGGTTTCTTTCCGCATTCGGTGGTGTAGACCAATTTCTCAGCTTCATTTTGATAAAATTTAGCGTGATCAAGTTCAGTCCCTTATTTTTGTTTTTTCTCATCGTTGGCATCATTGCCTTGATAAGGCGAAAAGAAAGAAGATTGATCGTCTTCTACGTTTTTTTGACCATTATTCTCCCAGGAGAGAAATTCAGTGGGCTTGTTGGTGCGATGATCGTCGCGGTGGGACTGGCGTTCAGCGTGGAGATGCTGCGTTCCCGTTGTAATCTTGGACGCAACCCAAAACTTGCCTTTGTGAGCGCGGCGCTAATCTTGTTGCCGGTACTTGGCTATTTCTGGTGGGATGGTTTTGATCGTATCAAGAGACTCTCGCCGAAAATTGATAGTCAAACTTTAGACTTGGCTTCACAAGTACAGCGCGATCTCCTCCCTGAGCAGAAATACCTGGCGCTTCTTGCCCAGGACGAAGCTGAATGGATGCCTTTTTTATTCCAACGGGAACCCCTTGTCGCTCAATGGGGCAGCGAATGGTTGGGAACCTATGACCAGCAAACTCGCCTGATGTCTCTTTTCCGCACTTGTCAAAAACAGGAAGATTGGACGTGTGTCCAAGACGTGATTCGCGAGACAAAGAAAAGCCCTGACTATCTAATCACCTACCTCGATGACCAGAATCTAAATGAGCAGATTTCGGCGAATCAGGAGTGGACAGAAAAATACTCGAATAAACGATACGTATTGTGGCAGTTTGCGCAAGCTGCTCGATAAGTGTCGTTTGTGGAATGATTGACTGAAGGTCAGAAAATCTATGGAGATTACCACTCGCATAAAAACAGCCGCCCGCATTTTGTTGCGCGGCGAAGAGAAAGCGGAAAATCGCGCCGAAATCCCGCCGATCACCGCGGAGCAAGTCGCCGAGGTCAAAGCATTCTTCCCGATGGAGAAATTCTTCATCTGCGGTCATGCCCGCTCCGGAACGACGCTCCTCGCGCGACTGGTTCGACTGCATCCCGAGGTGCATTGCAACTGGCAGGCGCATTTCTTCACCCGCAGGCCGCTGCTGAAAAAGCTGGTTGACAGCCGCGAAATGGAAGAATGGCTGACGCGCCGTTCCAACCGCTGGAATCATGGACGCGATCTCTCCCCGCTGGTGCTGCGCGCCGCTGCCGACTTCATCCTGGAGCGTGATGCCCGCCGCGAGGGCAAGTCCATCGTCGGCGATAAAAGCCCCAATACGTTGCTTAACGGCCAGTCGGTGCGCAATATGCACGCCGTCTACCCCGATGCGCGCCTGATTTACATCGTCCGTGATGGCCGTGACGTGCTCATCTCTGAGCGTTTTCGCAACTTCGTGGAAGAGTCGAAATTCCTGACCGCCGAAGACAAGCGGATCATCGCCGCCCTGCGTGTTGACCAATCGCCGTTCACGACGGGCGAGCGTTCCATTTTTACTGAAAAGTGGCTGCGCCGCGCGGCGAAGGGCTGGGTTGCCAACCTGACGGAAACCGAGGCCGAAGGCCGTCGTTTGTATGGTGAGCGTTATTTCCAAATGCGCTATGAGGATCTGCTTGCGCAGCCGGCGGATGAGATGCGCCGCGTGTGGGAATTCCTGGAGGTGAGAGAGATTGCCCCTGCCCTGGAGGAAACGTTGCGGGCGGAGATGTCGTCCAATCCTGATCAAACTTGGCAGCAGCAGCGCAATGAGTCCATTGCCTCGTTCTTGCCAAAGGGCAAGGCGGGCAATTGGCGCAATATCTTCACATCCCGAGACCGGCAGATTTTCAACGAGATTGCTGGTGAGATGCTGGTCAAATGGGGTTACGAGAAGGGGGCGGGCTGGGTATGAAAATTCTGATTGCCGGACTAGGCTCCATTGGCCGCCGTCATTTGCGCAATTTGCTCGCGTTGGGCGAATCGGACATCGTGCTGTACCGTACACACAAGGGTACCATGCCGGACGATGAGGATTCCCCGTCGAGACGGATTTGGCGGAGGCGTTATCCCGTCACAAGCCGGATGCGGTCATCGTCTCCAACCCGACCGCGCTTCACCTGGACGTGGCGATCCCTGCGGCGGAGGCGGGATGCCATCTCCTGATGGAGAAACCGATCTCGCATTCGCTGGCGCGCGTGGACGAGTTGTCTGCCGCCGTTAATCGGAAGCAGGTTCGGGTCCTGGTCGGATTCCAGTTCCGCTTCCACCCGATGCTGCAAAAAGCCGCCAAACTGCTTGGGGATGGCGCGATCGGCAAAAGCCTCTCTTTCCGCGCCCATTGGGGCGAATACCTGCCGAACTGGCACCCTTGGGAGGATTTCCGTCAGGGCTACGCGGCGCGCGCTGATTTGGGCGGCGGCGTGACTCTGACTCTCAGCCATCCCCTTGACTATTTGCGGATGCTGCTTGGCGACATATCCGCGCTCTGGGCGTTTACCAGCGCCGAGAATTTGGGGCTGCCTGTGGAGGACGCGGCAGAGATCGGCTTACGCTTTGAAAATGGCGTGATTGGCAGCCTCCATCTGGACTATAACCAACAGCCGCCAGCCCATCGCCTGGAGATCGTTGGCAGTGACGGAACCTTACGCTGGGATAACGCGGACGGGATTTTGCACATCTACCGCGCGGCAGAGGGCGCATGGGAAGCCTTTACTCCTCCCGAAGGTTTTGAGCGCAACGACCTTTTCCTCGCTGAGACTCGGCACTTCCTTGCGTTGATACGCGGCGAGGCGAAGTCGCGCTGCGCTTTGGATGATGGTATCAAAGTCCAGCAGTTGGTCTTGGCGACTCACGAGTCGGCGGCGCGTGGAAAGCTGATCCGTGTATAGAGACACTTTATGGAATTGCCCGTGAAATTCAAGAACTTACTCCGTTCAGAGAACTTTGCCGCGATCGCGCTGTTGGGGGTTGTCTCGGCGTTCGTCTATTTGCCTTTGGCGGGCAAATTCGGCTACACCCACGACGATTGGTATCTGATGTACGCGGCGCGGGTGAAGGGACCGCTGATATTCCGCGAGATTTTTGGCGGAGACCGCCCTCTGCGCGCCTTGGTGATGATCCCGGCTTATATGGCTTTCGGTGATAATCCTCTTTATTACAATCTGAGTGCGTATTTCTTCCGTCTCCTCAGCGGACTGGGTTTTCTCTGGATGCTACGCCTTTTATGGCCTAAACAGCGCGTCGCGACCCTGTGGATGGCGCTTCTCTTTTTGATCTACCCCGGTTTTCTTTCCCAGCCAAATGGGATTGATTACCAGTCGCAGATGGTCGCCTTGGCTGCGGCAACTTTTTCGCTTGCCCTGACACTGAAAGTATTTTTGTCTTCGGGTGTTTTTGCGCGGGCAAGCTCTTTCACCCTCTCTGTTCTTTTGGCTTGGCTCTACTTGGGTTTGGTCGAGTATTTTATCGGTGTAGAAGTTTTGAGATTTTTACTTATTCTCACGCTGGCTTTGCGCGTGCAGGGAAACTGGCTGACAAAAACGCGGCGCGCTGTTTGGCGAGGTTTGCCCTTTTTGTTGGCATCTCTTCCCTTTCTCGTTTGGCGTTTTTTCATCTTTGAGAGCGAACGCGGCGCAACCGATATAGGAATGCAACTCTCCGGCTTTATCTCCAATCCGCCCTACCATCTTGCCTTATGGTTTTTGCGCTTGCTTGAAGATGTCTTCAACATCATCCTCGCGGCCTGGGCAGTTCCTTTTTACCAACTTTTCTACCGAACAGAATCAAAACTGTTGATTGGGACGGTTGCTCTCGCCCTTTTTCTCATCGCGCTGGTCTTGTTTCCAAGGCATTGGCGCGAAAAAGACACCGAAGAAAATCCTCGTTGGCGATGCGAGGCGCTATGGTTGGGCGCTTTCAGCCTCGTCGCCTGTCAGCTTCCGATTGTGCTGGTTAACAGGCAAGTCAGCTTCCCAGCGTTCTCACGCTATACTTTAGCTGGCTCTTTGGGTGCGATGATGATCCTGGTCGCGCTGCTTTACGCTCTCAAGGACCAGCGTATTCGTCTCGTACTGCTCTCAGGGTTGGTAATGGTCGCCACATTGACCCACACCGCGAACGCGGCGAAATTCGCGGCAGAGACCAAAGCGCTCAACGATTTTTGGTGGCAAGTCAGTTGGCGCATCCCGCAACTTTGGAAGGGGACGACGCTGGTTGTAAACTATCCTCTTGTGGGAACCGAGGAAGATTATTTCATTTGGGGACCTGCCAACCAAATCTATTACCCCGAGGGGACGAACGAAGAGTTCGTCCAGCCAGGCGTTTATGCGACGGTACTCAATCACGATGCCGTTATTAACATTCTCACGCGGCAGCGTCAGGAATTCGACAGCCGCAGAGGAATTGGAACCTATCGCAATTACCGCAATATTCTCATCCTGACCCAGCCGACGTTGAAATCCTGTGTTCAGGTAATCGACGGTCTCCAGCCGGCGTATTCTGCTGCCGAAGATGAGACCATCATGCTTGTTGGCCCCTATTCCGAGGCAGAGCATGTTCTGATGGAGGAATCCTTCCACGTGCCCCCTGAAACAATCTTTGGCCCCGAGCCCGCTCATGCTTGGTGCTATTTCTACCAAAAAGCGGCATTGGCGCGTCAACGCGGCGACTGGGAGTTGGTACGCGCCCTCGACGCGGAGACAAGTCGAAAGGGGATCGTTCCGAAAGATTCCATCGAGTGGATGCCTTTCCTCCAGGCCAGCGCTCTTTCGGGCGACAGTGCGCGAGTTGCCGAGATCGCGCCATCCATGACGCCCAATCCGTTCATCGCCCAACAAGCCTGCCAAATCCTGACGGGGATGGACCTCGCCCCAGAGATGCGCGCGCTGGTAGAAGAGTTATACTGTCTTCCACAATAAAAAGGAAAATTGTCGATTAATCGTAGGGAACTTAAACGGAAATTAGGCTATAATTGCGCCTTGTGTAAAATTCAATCGCTGAATATTAGTTAGGAGAAAGTAATGTCGAAAAGTAAATTGATCGCCCCTTATGGCGGGAAACTGGTGAACCTGGTTGTATCGGGCGAAGAACGCGAGGAGTTGCTTGCGCACGCATCCACCTTGCCTTCCATCAAAATTAATCCGCGGGCCTTGCACGACCTGGAATTGCTGGCCATTGGCGCCTTTTCGCCCCTCGACCGTTTTATGGGTAAGGCCGATTATGAGCGTGTTCTGCGGGACATGCGTCTGATCGATGGGACAGTTTTCCCGCTGCCGATCACGTTGACCGCTGACCCGTACGAATTGCCCAGCGTGGGTGAAGAGATCGTGCTGCGCAACGCGCTCAATGACGTGATTGCCATTATGCGCCTGGAAGAGATATTCTCTTGGGACCCCGAGAAAGAGGCCCGGCTGGCGCTGGGAACCAACGATTCGCGGCATCCGATGATTTCGGAGATGGCGCGTTGGGGCAAAGTCTGTGTTTCCGGCGAATTGAAAGTGATCAATTTGCCCAAATACTACGATTTTATCGAACTGCGCCGCACACCGGCGGAGGTTCGCGAAGAGCTGGCCGCCATGGGCAACGATAATGTGGTCGCCTTCCAGACGCGCAACCCGCTGCATCGCATCCATGAAGAATTGACCAAGCGCGCCGCGAAGCAGGTCGGCGGCAGTTTGCTTATCCATCCGGTGGTCGGCATGACCAAGCCGGGCGACGTGAGCTATTACACCCGTGTGCGTATCTACAAAGCGCTGATGGAGAAGTATTACGACAAGTCGCGCACCCTGCTCAGCCTGCTGCCGTTGGCCATGCGCATGGCCGGACCGCGCGAGGCGTTGCTGCACGCCATCATCCGCCGCAACTATGGCGCCAATCATTTCATCGTCGGGCGCGACCATGCTGGCCCCGGCAATGACAGCAGCGGCAAACCATTTTATGGGCCGTACGATGCGCAGGAAATGCTGACCGAGTATGAAGACGAGATCGGCGTCAAGATGGTGCCTTTCCAGTGGTTGGTCTACTTGCCGGACGAAGATCGTTACGTGGAAGTGGACAAGGTCCCCGAAGGCGCAAAAACGCAGGCCATCTCCGGTACGCAGGTGCGCGAAGAATATCTCGCCACCGGCAAACTGCTTCCCGAGTGGTTTACTCGCCCGGAGACCGCCGAAATTTTGCGCGAGATGTACCCACCCAAGCATCGTCGGGGTCTCTGCATCTGGTTTACCGGCCTGAGTGGATCGGGTAAGTCGGCGACCGCACAAGTGCTGATGGCGCTGCTCCAGGAGCGCGGCAGACAGGCCACCGTGCTGGATGGCGATGTCGTCCGCACCCACCTTTCGAAGGGGCTGGGCTTCAGCAAAGAGGACCGCGATACCAACATTCTGCGCATCGGGTTTGTGGCTGGAGAGATCGTTCGCCACCAGGGTACTGCGATTTGCTCGGCTATCAGCCCGTATCGCGCGGCACGGAACGGTGCACGCAAGATGGTTGGCAATGACAACTTTATTATGGTACACATGGATACGCCTCTTGAAGTCTGCGAAGCGCGCGACGTGAAGGGTTTGTACGCTAAAGCCCGCCGCGGCGAGATCAAGGGCTTTACAGGGGTGGACGATCCCTATGAAGCGCCAATCGACCCCGAGATCACTCTGGTGGGCGACGGTGTCACGCCGGAGGACAATGCCCGCAAGATCATCGACTATCTGGAAGGGCGCGGCTTCCTGTTGCCGGAAAAGATTTAAACGCAGTGACGCCCTTTGCCGGAGGGACAAGCGTGTTTCTTCGGCAAAGGCATTCTGCCGAGATTAAATAATGCTTGCCGCCTCGCGAAAAAATATTCGTTTCTTTCTGGTTTTGGGACTGATCGCCCTGGCCGGGAGTTGGCTGCTTAAGATCAGCACGCCCTTTGGCATGGGGTTAACGGATGACGCGGTTTCCTACATTGCCGCCGCGCGCGCCATCCTGAACGGACAGGGATTCACGCGTATCTGGTTGGCAAGCGGAATGGAGCCGATTGTCCATTGGCCGCCGCTCTTTCCGGCGTCCATGGCTGCGGTGGGCCTTTTTGGTCTTGACCCGGCGCGCGGCGCGCGAGTGGTCAATGTGCTGCTGTTTGGGGCGAATTCGTTTTTGTTGGGGCTGCTTGGCTGGCGGATGACCCGTTCCCGTCTGGCAGGCGTGGCGCTGGCGGGACTATTTTTGGCCAACAGCACGTTACTGCGTCTGCACGCCTTTGCCCTGAGCGAGCCGCTCTACCTGTTTCTCAGCCTGCTGGGATTTCTCGCCTTCGCTCAATATCTTGAACGAGACAAAACGGCCTGGCTGGTTGGCGCAGGCATCGCGACCGGTCTGGCCTACCTGGCGCGTTACGCCGCCTTGACCCTGTTGGCAACGTTTGTGGTGGCTTTGTTTGTGTTACAACCGGACTGGCGCAAGCGAATACGTTCGATACTCACCTATTTGGGAAGTGCTCTACCCTGGATAGTCGGGTGGGCGCTGCGCAACGAAATTTTGGCCGGGAGTGCAACCAATCGCAGCGCGGCGTGGCATCCGATCACTGCGGAAAACGCCTATCGAGGCGTGTCAAAACTTACACAGTTCATGATCCCGATTGTGGAGTGGTGGCAGCGTGCAGCTCTTTACCCGGGATTGTTAGAGATCATCGTGGCGTTGATCGCTGCCGCGGTGTTGGGCTGGGTGCTGTGGGTTGGGCTGAGATGGCTTTTCAAGCCAGGCAGTTCTGTTCGCCCTGAAACACTTTCGTTCACCACCGGACTATACGTTTTCAGCTACATGGGCGCGTTGCTGGTCTCGATCAGCCTCTTTGATGCCGCCACGCCATTGAACGATCGTATTCTTTCGCCAGTCTACGTTTCCCTGCTGATACTCCTGGCGGCCTTTGGCGCGTGGCTTTGGCGGCGAGACAGGAGTTACGTGCGTGTCCTGGTGACCGGGGCAGCGATCCTTGTGTTCCTCGTTTCTGGCGCGGCGCAGTATCGTACGGTTCAAGCGTTGGAGAAAACTGCCCAGGGCTTTGCAAGTTGGCGTTGGCGCCAGTCTTCGGTCATGGAAGCTATTCGCAACCTGCCGGATGATGTGATGATCTACACCAATCAGCCAGCGGCCGTCTATTTTTGGACAGACCGTCCGGCCATGATTTTGCCGCCGATGGACATGCTTGGTACGCAGGGATTTCAACAATCGGTGGCGCAGTTGAAAGCAGAGATCCGCACCGGCGACGCGGTGCTGGTTCTTTGGAACACGCCAGCGGATGACTTGTCGGAACATCAGGCCTATGTCCGGGCATTGACGACGGGCTTGGTGGCAAGCGAAAAATCTGGTCTGGGCGACATCTACACCGCTCCGTAGCGAAAGGATTTGTCATGGGCATAAAAGAGAAATTTGACCTGACCGGGCGCGTTGCCATTGTCACCGGCGGCGCCGGCTTGTTGGGCAAGGAATTTGCCCGCACGCTGGCCGAGGCTGGCGCGGCAGTTGTCGTCGCGGACATTGATTCGGACGCGGCGGGGAAGGTGGCCCAAGCGTTGACAGATGCCGGTTTCGCGGCGTCCGGCTATGGTCTGGACGTGACCCGGATCGAATCGACCCGTGGCCTGGTTGCCGAAACCCTGGGCCGTTTTGGCCGTTTGGACATCCTCGTCAACAGCGCGGCCCTCGACCCCAAGTTCGATGCGGATGCGGTCTCGAAGGGCATCACGCCCGGCAAATTCGAAGATTATCCCCTCGATCAGTGGAACGCGGCGCTCAACGTCAATTTGACGGGCATGTTCCTGGTCACGCAGGCTTGCGTCGAGCCGATGCTGGCGCAGGGTAAGCGCGGCAGCATCATCAATATTTGCTCGACCTATGGGCTGAACGGCCCCGACCAGCGTATCTACATCAAAGATGGCAAACGAGTGGCTTTCAAGCCGGTTTATTACACGGTGACGAAAGCGGGCGTGCTGGGTTTTACAAAATACCTGGCAGCCTACTACGCCGGGACAGAGATCCGCGTCAATGCGCTCACGCCCGGCGGCGTGTACAATGACCACGATGAAGCCTTTACCGCGAATTATTCGGCCAAGACGATTTTGGGACGCATGGCGCGCAAGGATGAAATGAACGGCGCTTTGCTTTATCTGGCCTCGGACGCCTCCTCGTACATGACCGGCTCGAATGTGGTCGTGGACGGCGGCTGGACGGCGTGGTAATTTTTGTAGGGACACAGCGGCGCTGTGCCCCTACGGGAACATAAAATGACAGAAACCCTTGCTATCATCCCGGCGCGCGGCGGCTCGAAGGGCATCCCGCGCAAGAATATTCGTCCCTTTGCGGGCTATCCGCTGATAGCCTACAGTATCGCGGCTGGCCTGCAATCGGAGTTGGTGACGCGCGTTATCGTCAGCACCGATGATGAAGAGATCGCCGCGATTGCCCGCGAATATGGCGCGGAGACGCCGTTCATGCGTCCCGCCGAATTGGCGCAAGACAAGACGACCGATTTGCCGGTCTTCGAGCAGGCGCTGACGTGGCTGGCCGAGAATGAGGGTTACCGTCCCGACGTGGTCGTCCAGTTGCGTCCGACCTCGCCCATCCGTCCACGTACCTGTGTGGACGATGCTGTACGCGCGCTCTTGGCGCATCCCGACGCGGACTGTGTGCGCGGCGTGGTTCCTGCCGGACAGAATCCGCATAAAATGTGGCGGCTTCCCGAAGGCAAGAATGCCCCGATGAAGAACTTGCTCGATGTGCCGGGCATTGCTGAGCCGTACAACGCCCCGCGCCAAATCCTGCCGCCCGTCTATTGGCAGACCGGCCACATCGATGCCATCCGCCCGGCGGCGATTCTCGAAAAAGGCTCGATGACCGGCGACGTGATATATCCACTTGTCATTGACCCGCGCTATACCGTGGACATCGATAATTTGTATGACTGGGCAAAATATGAATGGCTGGTGTCTTCCGGCGACCTGGATATGGTCTGGCCGGGAAAGGCGCGCCGCCCGATGCCGGAGCGTGTGGACTTGCTCGTGCTGGATTTCGACGGCGTGCTGACCGATAACCGCGTTTGGACGGATCAGGATGGACGTGAGATGGTGGCCGCCAGTCGCAGCGACAGCTACGGGTTGAATCTGCTGCGTGCCGCCGGGATCGGGACAGTCGTTATCTCGAAAGAGCGTAATCCGGTTGTGGCCGCGCGTTGCGAGAAGATGAACGTCCCGTATTTGCAGGGCATTGATGACAAAGCCGCCGTTTTGCAGAATCTGCTCGCAGAGCGTGGCGTCGATCCGGCGCATGCGATCTATCTGGGTAATGATCTCAACGATTTGCCCTGTTTCCCGTTGGTCGGTTGGGCGGTTGCGGTGGCAGATGCGCTGCCCGAAGTGACGCGTCAGGCTGATTTTGTGCTCTCCAAAAAGGGGGGGCATGGCGCAGTGCGGGAATTATGTGATCTCGTTCTTTCAAACAAAAAGTAGCACAAAATATTTGAGGTGAAAAATGACTCGTGAAATAAAAATTGGTGACAAGCTGGTTGGCGATGGCCACCCTGCCTATATCATTGCCGAGATTGGCATTAATCACAACGGTGATATTGACGTGGCGAAGAAGATGATCGATGCCGCTGTGCTCGCGGGCGTGGATGCAGTCAAATTCCAGAAGCGCACACCCGAGGTCTGCACGCCGCCTGAACAGCAGAAGAAAATGCGCCAAACCCCTTGGGGCTATATCACCTATCTTGAATATCGGTACAAGGTTGAATTCGGGATGGAGGAATACGGCGAGATCGACCGTTACTGCAAAGAGCAGGGTATCGACTGGTTTGTCTCCGTCTGGGACGAAGGTTCGGTGGATTTTATGGAGCAGTTTGATACGCATGCCTATAAGCTGCCGTCCGCCTCGCTGACCGACCACAACCTCTTGCGTCACGTGCGGGAAACTGGCCGCCCGATGATTATCTCGACCGGTATGTCCACGATGGAGCAGATCCGTCAGGCTGTGGAAGTCGTCGGCGCGGAGAATCTGGCGATGATGCACTCTACCAGCGCTTACCCTTGCGATCCCAATGAATTGAATCTGCGGATGGTTGAAACGCTGAAACGCGAATTTCCAAACATTCCGATCGGTTACTCCGGGCACGAGGTGGGACTGGTGCCCTCGGCCGTGGCGGTCGCGCTGGGCGCCTGCATGGTCGAACGCCATCTGACACTCGACCGCGCCATGTGGGGCAGTGACCAGTCTGCATCGGTTGAGCCGGGCGGATTCAGGAAACTGGTCAAATATATTCGCGTGACCGAGCAGGCGCTGGGCGACGGCGTCAAGCAGGTGTATGAGAGCGAGATGGGATCGCTGAACAAATTGCGGCGAGTCAAATAGATATCTTGTGAAGAAGCTTCTTGACCGCCAATCCCCGCTGATTTTCGGGATTTTCATCACTGGTCAGCACAAAATCGCGGTTGAAGATTTGCGGTGATAAAAAATGTGGATCATTGAAAGGCGTCTGGGAAAGGGTTCATGTCCATAAAAAGGCAAATTCGCCGCGGGCTGCGTGAGCCGGGCAAATACGCTCAGGCTGTTTTGCGCTGGAAGCGGTTCCGATTTGACGAAGTACCGCCTATTTTTGGCAATGCCAAGCCAAAGAGCGGCTCGCATCTGTTGCTGCAGATCCTGAACGGATTTTGCCGGATTGCTCCCTACACGTATACAAGCGCTGATCCTGTTCGTACGATTACACGTGATGGCCGCCGCCGCGCGCAGGATGAGATTCTGCGTGACCTGCGTTCCCTTCGTCCGGGCGTGATTGGCTGGGGCTATCTTGCCCCGACGGCGGAAAATATTGCCTTCTTGTGCCGGCCGGGACGTGTCAATTATTTCATCTACCGCGACCCGCGCGATATGCTCGTCTCGCACGTTTTTTTTGCGACCGATATGCACAAAGAGCATGGCATGCACGCGTATTATCAAAGCCTGCCGGATTTTGGCGCGCGGCTTAAGGTTGCCATCACTGGAATTGATCAGGGTAACCTGTACCTGGCCAGTGTGCGCCAACGCTACGAGACGGTATTTGAATGGCTCAAGCAGCCGTATGTGATGCCGATCCGCTTTGAAGCGCTGATCAACAACCGCGAGCCGACCCTGAACGCTATGCTGGACGAAGTCGAAAAGACCGGCTTCGAGTTCCCTGTCAGCCGTGAGAGGGCGATTGCTGTGCTGGTCGAGGCTATTCAGCCGCACAAGTCGCACACTTTTCGCTCTGGCAAAACTGGCGGCTGGCGGGAACATTTTACCGAGGAGCACAAGAAATTGTTCAAAGACGTGGCCGGTGATCTGCTCGTGCGGCTGGGCTACGAGAAGGACAACAATTGGTAGTGATGGACAAGTCTTTCAGGCAGCGTGTCCGGCGTCGCATCGCGCGGCATCTCAATAATCTGAGAATTTGGCAGATGGCCCGCCGGGTGGCTCGCCGCGCACCCCAGCCACAGGGACAGCCGGTGGTTTTCTTCAAGGCCTCCACCGGCATAGATGACCTTTCCTGGAACAGCGCCTTTCACCTGCTGTCCTCCTGGGGGTTCCGGCTGCAGGGTGTGCCGGTGGTCTTCTTTGCCTGCCGTTCCGGCATGAGCCGCTGCGTGCTGGGCACCAATCGTGACAACCCCCAGCAAGAGCCGCCCTGCCGTTCCTGCATCTACCAATCGAGCACACTCTACACCGGCGCGGATGTTCACTGGTTCGGATTCCAGCGGGATGCCGGTCTGGAGCGCGCCTTGAGCGGCCTGAGCCTGGACGAGTTGAGCCGCTTCACTTGGCAGGATGTCCCGCTGGGCGCGCTGTGCCTGCCCGGGCTGCGCTGGATTTTGCGCCGTCATCACTTGGCGGATGACAAGCCGACGCGCTTCCTGCTGCGCGAATACATGCTCTCGGCCTGGAACGTGGCGCGGGAGTTCGAGCAGTTCCTCGATCAGACCGACCCTCGGGCTGTGATCCTGTTTAACGGCCAATTCTTCCCCGAGGCAACTGCCCGTTTTGTGGCGCGCAGGCGCGGGGTGAGAGCGATCACGCACGAGGTCGGCTTGCGTCCGGCTACGGCTTTTTTCACCGAGGGCGAAGCGACGGCGTATCCGCTCCACATCCCGGATGATTTCGAGTTGAACGAATCCCAAAATGCCCGCCTGGACGCCTATCTGGAAAAACGTTTTCAGGGACAGTTCAGCATGGCCGGTATCCAATTTTGGCCGAATATGCGGGGGCTGGACGAGGCCTTTTTGCAAAAGATGGCGCAGTTCGAGCAGACTGTGCCGGTTTTTACCAACGTGATTTTCGATACCAGCCAACCGCACGCCAACACGGTTTTTGATGATATGTTTGCCTGGCTCGACCTGGTATTGGACGTCATCCGGACGCACCCGGAGACACTCTTTGTCATCCGTGCCCATCCGGATGAAATGCGTACCCGCAAAGCGAGCCGCGAATCGGTGGCGCAGTGGGTGAGATCGCAGCGTGCGGCTGAGTTGGAAAACGTGATTTTCGTTCCGCCGGACGAGCATCTCAGTTCATACGAATTGATCCAGCGTTCGAAGTTCGTGATGGTCTATAATTCGACCATTGGGATGGAGGCGACCATCATGGGCGCGCCGGTGCTGTGCGCGGGCAAAGCGCGTTTTACCCAGGTTCCGACAGTCTTCTTCCCGCAGAGTGTGACGACCTATCGTCAGCAATTGGAAGAATTTCTCGCGGCTGATACAATTGATGTGCCCTCCGAGTTCAAGCGCAACGCGCGGCGTTTCTTGTATTATCAACTTTTCTATTCTTCTCTGCCTTTTGGCAGATATCTGACGCCCGGCGTCCGCACGACACATGCACTTTTGAAATCGTTCGACCCGGATCATTTGTCGCCGGAACAATCGCCTGCCATCGCGGCCATCCTGAAAGGGGTGCTGGAGGATGGCAATTTCTTGCTTGAAGAGTGAAAATGCCCATGAAGAAGAGTCTTAAAGCCCGTTTGCCCTCCATGATCAGAGATTTTTCTCGCGTGCGTGTTTACCGCGCGGAGAAATTGCTGCAACGCGTTCGCTTTTCGCATTTGGAAGCACCTGAGGGGGGCTGGCCGATCTTGTTGGGCATCTCCTTTCCAAAGAGCGGCACGCACCTGCTCAACCAGATTTTGCTTGGTTTCTCGAAGGTGGCGCCGTTCTCTCGCCATATCCCGTTGATGTTCGCCGCGTACGAGGGCGAGACGGGTCGCAAGCGCAGCGTGGACGAGGCGCTGGCTTATCTGAACGCCCTGCGTCCGCTGGATGTGACCGCAGCCCATCTGCTGGCCTGGCCGCAGGTCGTCGCACGCGTTTGCACGCCGGATTTTGTGCCTTACTTCATCTTCCGTGACCCGCGTGATGTGGTTGTCTCACATGTCTTTTACATCGCGGAAATGCTGCCGGGGCACCATCATCATGTCTATTACAGGTCTCTCAAGTCGTTTGATGAGCGTTTGAAAGTCAGCATCCTGGGCCTGCCGGAGGCGGACGTCGAATTCCCGGACATCGCTGGCCGCTTTGCCTTTTACACGGACTGGCTTGACCACCCCGAGGTCTTGCCGCTGCATTTTGAAGATTTTATTCATAACCGGCGCGCGGCGCTGGGAGAAGTGCTGGATCACTTTCTCAAGCGTGTAGGCACGCTTCCGACGCCCCGCGAGCAAATCCTCGATGAATTGGAAGCCAGCATAGACCCAAGCCGCTCGCCCACTTTCCGCTCCGGGCGCACTGGCGAGTGGAAGAAGTACTTTACTGACGAGCACAAACGCATCTTCAAAGATGTGGCCGGGGATTTGTTGATCCGGTTGGGGTATGAGAAGGATAACGATTGGTA
>JAADGN010000151.1 GCA_013152325.1 Chloroflexota bacterium | reverse complement strand
TGCGAAAGATGGCGGAAAACTAGAAACCTGTCCGAAAAATAAAATGCGTAGCAGCGACTTGTAGCCGCTGTTTGACGGCTGACCCTGACAGGGTGCTGCGCGAAGCCGTTACTGCAAAAGCATTTTCGGATGGCTGCTGAACCCGGCCTCCTGCCGGTTCCGAACCTGCGGGAGGCAGACAAACCGCGAATTTACGCTGATCCTCGCGAAAAAAGCCCAAAGCACTTGAAAATTTACGGAAAATTGTGAAGATTAGCGGTTAAAAATCAGGCCGCGTTTAAGGGCCGTTCTACCGTTTAACATTGCGCCGCGTTTTTGGTTTGACATATCTCCCCCACTGGACTAAACTAAGGCGTCTTTCCAGTCATCATCGCGAAAAGAATTTTTTAAGGAGTCGATCATGGATTTGAGCAAAGCCAACGATGCTGTCGCCCGTCGTATTCAGGCGATGGTCGAGCGTGTGAACGGGTTGAAGGAGCACGACCTGTATTTCTACAACCAGCCGATCACGGAAATGCGCGGCGGGGCGCGGGTGCTGGTCAAGGGGCGCGACATGGGGATGTACGCCTCTTACGGCTACCTGGGCCTGCTGGGACACCCGCGCATCACGGCTGCCGCCAAGGCCGCGCTGGAAAAATACGGCACGGGCACACACGGCGTCCGCACGCTGGCCGGGACGCTGGACCTGCACAACGAACTCGAGCAGACGATCGCCGATTTCAAACATGCCGAAGCGGCGGTCACCTACACGTCGGGCTATGTCACCAACCTGACCGTCGTCTCGACCCTGATGGGGCGCGGCGATTGGGTGCTCTCCGACAAGCTCAACCACGCCAGCATTGTGGACGGCTGCCTGATGTCCGGCGCGATGTTCCGCCGCTTCAAACACAACGACATGGCCGACCTGGAGAAGCGTCTCAAGCAGGCGCCGGCGGACGTCTCGAAGCTGGTCATCGCCGACGCGGTCTTCAGCATGGACGGCGACATCATCGACCTGCCCAGCGTTGTCGATCTGTGCCGGAAATACAACGCCTGGCTGATGATGGACGAGGCCCATTCGGTCGGTGTGCTGGGCGCTACCGGGCGCGGCATCGAGGAGCACTTCGGCCTCGGCGACGTGGTGGATATCAAGATGGGCACGCTCAGCAAGACCATCCCCTCCGTGGGCGGCTACGTGGCCGGCAAGAAAGACCTCATCACCTACCTGCGCCATGCCAGCCGGGCTTATATCTTCTCGGCTGCGCTGCCGCCTGCCCAGGCTGCCGCCGCGATGGAATCGTTCAAAGTCATTCTCGACGAACCCTGGCGCATGGAGAAGTTGCAGGCCAATACCGATCAGTTCATCAACGGCCTGAAGGAGGCTGGTTTTGACACCATGCTGACCGAGACGGCTATCGTGCCGGTCTTGTGCGGCAGCGACGAACGCGCCTTTGCCCTCACCCGCACCGCCCAGGAGAAGGATCTCTTTGTGCTGCCGGTCGTCTCCCCGGCCGTGCCGGAAGGGTTGGCGCGGCTGCGCGCGACCGTCACCGCGGCGCACGAACCGGACGAGATCGCCTACGCGATCGACGTGCTGGCCAAGGCCGGCAAGGAGATCGGCATCATCTAGGTTTCTCGGCCAAAATCACGTAACCTTCCCGCAGGGGCGACCGGCCGGTCGCCCCTGCGGTGTTATGACCGGCTCTGCCCAAACCCGGCGATGCCCGATAGCTCAACCACTGATATTCGACAGTTCAACTGCTGATGTCCGACAGTTCAACTGTCGGACATCAGGTCAACTGTCGGACATCGCTGGATTTCATTTTGATTTTGTCGTAACGACGATGGCCGTGTTCGGGGTCAGGAAGCGACTATCGTGGACAGTTCCTGGCCGGACGTTTCATTCCTTGCACCCCTGGTGATATACTTCCCCCATGCCCGCACTCATCCTCAAACCCGGCCGAGAAAAGGCGCTTTTGCGCCGCCATCCCTGGGTCTTCTCCGGGGCCCTCGCGCGCGTGGAAGGTGATCCGGGCATGGGGGAGACGGTGGATGTGCTGGACTCGAAGGGCGGATTCCTGGCCCGCGCCGCGTACAGCCCCCATTCGCAGATCCGCGCCCGCGTCTGGACGTTCGATCCTGCCGAGGCCGTGGACGCGGATTTCTTCCGCCGACGGCTGGATGCCGCCATTCGGGCCAGGCAACACCTCGCCCCCGCAACGAACGCCTATCGCCTCGTTCACGCCGAATCGGATCGGCTGCCCGGCCTGATCGTGGACCGCTATGGCGGCGTGCTGGTCGTACAATCCCTGACGGCTGGGGTCGAGCGCTGGAAGGAAACTTTGGCCGATCTGCTGCTCGACCTGACCGGATTGCAAGATATCTGCGAACGTTCCGACGCCGATGTGCGCACATTGGAAGGGCTGACGGCGCGCGTCGGCGCGTTGCGCGGGGCTCCCCCGGAGATGGTCGAAATTCGCGAATATGGGCTGGAATTTCGGGTGGATATCGCCCGCGGCCACAAGACCGGCTTCTACCTGGATCAACGCGCCAACCGTCACCGCGTGGGACAACTGGCCGCGGGCCGCCAGGTGCTCAACTGCTTTTGCTACACGGGCGGATTCACCGTCCATGCACTGGCGGGGGGCGCGGAATCGGTCGTTTCGGTGGATACGTCCGCGGACGCGCTGGCCCTGGGGCGGGAGAATGTCGCGTTAAACGGTCAGCAGGCTGATCGCTGCGAGTGGATCGAGGGGGATGTCTTCAAGGAGTTGAGAAAATTCCGGGATGCGCGCCGCGCTTTCGACCTGATCGTCCTCGATCCGCCCAAATTTGCGCCCACCGTTGCCCAGGTCAAACATGCTGCGCGCGGCTACAAGGATATCAATCTGCTGGCCTTCAAGTTGCTGCGGCCGGGCGGGGTGCTGGTCACGTTCTCGTGTTCTGGCGGGGTGGACGCCTCCCTGTTCCAGAAGATCGTCGCGGGCGCCGCGCTGGACGCGGGTGTGCATGCGCAGATCATCGAGAGATTGTCGCAGGGCGCCGATCATCCCGTGGCGTTGAATTTCCCCGAGGGGGCCTATCTCAAGGGGTTGGTGTGCATAAAATCATAGGGGCGGCCGGTTGCGTCCTGTGCGCCGCCGTTCGTTGTTGACGCAAGTCCGGTACGGCGCTTCTTCGATCTTCCTCCCTCCGGATACTTTTTATAAAAACAGGCAACCCGCAGGTTGCCTGTTTTTCTATTCGTCGCCGTCGCCCAATTGCAGGATTTGTCTCAGCAACCCAACGACCAGCATGCCCAGTTTGAGTCCCTGTCCGCTGCTGAGGGCCAGCGACTCGCCCTTCTTCTCGGCGCGCTGGGTGAGCAGATAGGCGGCTCCCAGGCCGGTCAGCGCGCCGAGCACAGCGCCGGTGAGCAGGGTTTTGGCTTTCCAGGTGTTGTCGATTTCTTGTTTGTCCATTGGTAAACTCCCTTTGCAGAGCAGGAATGATCGCTATTTGCGCCCAAGAAGCGCCCGCAGGCTGGCGGTGACGCCTTCGACGAAAAAGATTGGCCGCACGGCTGCATCGGCGCCCTGCCGGATTTTGCGGGCGACGCGACGCGTCAATACCTGCGCCTTGTGGGTATAGGTCGGCGCGACCTTGAGCAGGGTTGCCAGGGCATAGATCGACGCCAGCAGGATCACCAGAAAGACGAGAGCGAGGAAGAACATCGGAATCAACAGCCAGATGACCGAAATATCGGCCCACAGGCTGGCCTGATCGCCGCCGCCGATGGCGGCAAAGACTGCCGCAGCGGCGATCAGCGCAACCGCGATCAGCACTGGGACCAGGATCTGCCCGACGAACTGCCGCCGGTGCAGCCGGTAGGAGGGTGTCTTTTTCGAAGGTGGTAATGGCGCTTTCATAGGCCTTATTTTAGCATGAAAGGCGGCGGCGCGGCGATGACACTTTGCAGAAAACGGTTATAATAGCCCCCATGTCTGAAACTACCGGCACCACACAACCTGTCAAAACAAAAAAAATATCCCGCAAGCGTACCTTCTGGTTGGGCGCGCTTGGGCTTGTCGTCTTGATAGCTCTCGGCTTGTTGGGCGGATACAGCTCTGGCATCGGCGTGCGCAAGAGCGCACAGGCCACCGTGGTTGCCCAGCAACTCAATGAACAATTCCAGCTCGCTGCCATGGATTTGGCGGAAGGCCGCTATCAGGTGGCCCGTCAGCGTTTGGAATATATCATCGAGAACGACCCGTCCTATCCGGGCGCAGCCGAGGGGTTGGCTGAAGCCATTCTCAAAATGAGTTTTACCCCCACCCCGACGCTGACGCCCACGCCGACGCTGACGCCGACCCCCGATCTGCGCGGCGCGGAGGCCATCTTTGGCCGCGCGGAGCAGTTGATCGCGGCCGGGGATTGGGCCGGGGCCATCGAGGCGCTGGACCAACTGCGCAAGGAAGACCCCACTTACCGCACCGCCGAAGTGGACGGTATGTACTATTTCGCGCTGCGCTATAACGGGGCGGACAAGATCACCAAGGAAGGCGATCTCGAAGGCGGCATCTACTTTTTGAGCCTGGCCGAGCGTTTTGGTCCGCTGGACAGCACGGCCAACGGCTTGCGCGAGGGCGCGCGCCTGTACATCACCGGCGCCAGTTTTTGGGAATTGGATTGGGCGCAGGCCGTGTTCTACTTCCAGCAGTTGGCCGCTACCTGGCCCAGCCTGTGGGACGGCGCTTCGGGCATGAACGCTGCCGAGCGCTATCGTGTTGCGTCCATGCGCTATGGCGATCAACTGTTCGACCAGGGCAAATATTGCGACGCCTACGCCCAGTACACGAACGCCCAGACAATGGGCGGGTTGGACGAGGTGGCCGCCAAGAATTCCAAGAAAGCCTACAATATCTGCTATCCGCCGACCGCGACGCCCACGGCGACCGATATTTTCGTTCCCACGGATACGCCGGAGCCGACCCCGATACCCTAGTCATGCAAACGATGCCCGTCTGGGCGCTGGGACTGACTTACTGGCTGCACATGCTGGCGACGGTGCTGTGGCTCGGAGGCTTGGCCGCGGTGACTCTGTTGATCCTCCCGGCGGCCAAACGCAGCCTGGACGCAAACGCCCAGGCTGCCTTGCTTGAAGCCATCCAGCGCCGACTGGACCCGTTGGGCTGGTTCAGCCTGGCGCTTTTGCTGGCAACCGGCATGTTCCAGATGAGCGCCAATCCGAATTACGGGGGTTTTCTGGCGATCACCGGCCAGTGGGCGGTTTCCCTTTTGATCAAACACCTGCTCTTTGGGCTGATGATCGTTGTCAGCGCTGCACAGACCTGGTGGCTGCTGCCCGCTTTACGGCGCGCCATGCTGCGTCAGCGCAGGAGCGGCGATGGAACGGAAACCGCGTCCCTGCGCCGCCGCGAGACTTTGCTGCTGAACATCAACTTTATTTTGGCAATCTTGATCTTGGGGATGACCGCCCTGGCGCGTGCTTCGTAAGTGTACGCCCCCCCACACACAGGTTCGAAAACTGGCGGGATTTTCACTTCCCGCGTAACTCACTGGAAAACGTAAGGGGCTGATCGGGGTAATAATGGAGCAGCCGCCGGTCGGGATAATCATCTGCCAGTCTTGCGTCCGTCCACTTGCCGCGGCTGATGGCAAAAATGAACGGCGATGTCAGCCAGGGGTCTTGCAGTTCGAGCAGCCCGCCGTACTCCGTCCACGACCTCTCGTAATGCACGATAACCAACGCAGGTGTCAGCGACCGCGCTTCGGGAGTCTGGAAAGGCGTCAATTGGGCGCGGGTGATGCCGTATAGACCGGTCATCTCCTGCAGGCGGGCGGGGAGGTAGCTTGTCAGGTTGTAGCCGACCAGGAACGAGACCAGGACGATCGTCCCGATGCGATACGTTTTCCCCCAGCCTTTCCGTGCGCCCATTGTCCTGGCCAGCCAGAAGATCCCGGCGGCGCTGACCAGCGTCAAACTGAACAAGCCCTCGTAGTAATAACGCGGCCCGAACAGGCGCGCTCCGATCCAATACGTCGTGTAGACCATCAGCAGACTGGCGAACACGCTCCCGACCAGCCAGGCGGCGGGCTTGCGGCGCATTGCCCACAGCCCGAACGGCAGGAAGAGCCACGAATAGCGTCCCCAGCCGAAGATGTCGCTGCGAGCTATGTCGAGATCGGCTTTCAGGTTGATCCAGGCCCCGTGCAAACTGTGGCCTCCATCCCGACGGCCAACGCCGTGGCCGAAGCCGACTTTGTCATACGTCCACCACAGCGTATACGGATTGTGCAGCGCGTCGCCGGTGACCGCGTATTGCCAGGCGAAGAGCAGCGCGCCGACCGTCAACGCGAGCGCGCCGATTGTCAGCACCCGGCGGCGGACAGCCCCATCGCCGCGCCGGAGCAGGATCAGCCCGTGGACGAAGAAGGGCAGCCCCACGCCGACGGCGGTCAGCGGGCGGGTCAGGGCCAGGACGCCCAGGCTGAGTCCCGCGACGAGGGTTGTCAGCCACTTTGGAGGAGGTAGAACCGCCAGGGGGGCGAAGGCTTCTTCTTTTTGGTTTTTGCGTTTTTCGCGCCCTTCGTGGCCGGGAAGGCTGAACGTATCCAGCCAGGCCAGCACAAAAGACGAGCTCAAGACCAGCGCCCACGGATGCGAGAGCAGTGAACCAGAGTTGAGCAAAAAGAACGGCGAGGTCAGCGTGAGAAAGGCCGCCAGCAAGCCGATCTTTTCGTCGAATATCTTTTTTCCCAGCCGGTAGGTCAGCCAGACGCCCAGCCCGGCCAGGAGCGGGTTGACCCAGTCCCGCACGCCCAACCGCACGCCAAAGCCCAGCACCACCGGCCAGCCGGGCGGGTATTTGGCAAAGCGCTGACCGTTGTAATCCACCACGAAGGGGACGAGCATGCTCTTGGGCTGGGGCGGCGAGGGGACGGTCAACTCGCCGCCAGCGTAGACGCGCGCCTGCCAGGCGTATGCCATCTCGTCTTCGAGATGGGGCACTTGCTCGAAAATATTCGCTGCAACAAGAAAAGCCGCGAGGATCGCGGCCAGACTCAGCAGGATGGCGGAACGGTCGGTGTGGGACATGTGTGACGACAAGCGCGGCGCGCTTTTATCCTTCGCAGGCCCTGGCAGGAGTGCGCGGCGCCACCCTTTGTTATGCGCTGATGGCGGCCAGTGCTTGCAGGGCCTTGTCGTGCAAAAGGCCGTTGGTCGCCAGGACGCCGCGGTTGTTGACCAGTATCCGCCCGGACGTGAAATCCAGCGGCTTGCCGTCCAGGTCGGTGATGCGCCCGCCGGCTTCCTCCAGCACCAGCGAACCGGCGGCCTGGTCCCAGATTTTTTCGCGGTAATCCGGTTGTTTGGGGGAGAGCAGGCGCAGGATGATCTCCCCTTCTCCGGCGGCCAAAACGGCATATTTGGCCTGGCTGTCCATGCGGACCGGTTCGGCCTGGACGCCCAGTTGGTCGGCAAATTCGTCGATCTGGCTGACGTTGGTGTGTCCCGACTCGAACGAGCGCAGCAGACGGGCCTGCGCCGGGGCGGCTTGCGGCGAGACCCGGATTTGCCTCCACGCACCGGGATCGAATCCCTCGATGGTGTTCAGCCACGTTCCCTGACCGCGGACGGCGATGACCAGCGAGCCGGGTCCGCCCGGTTCGGATGTGCGGGCCTCCGTCAGGTTGGGGCAGCCCAGCACGCCGATCTGCACGAGGCCGTTCTCGACCAGCGCCAGCGCGACCGCATACTGGTCGCCGCGGATGAAGCCCTTTGTCCCGTCGATCGGGTCGATTGTCCAGAAGCGCTCCGCCGGGGCTGCCGCGCCGCGGTCGATCCAATAGCAGACGGAATCCGCTGTCGTGCCGGGCACGAAACGTCCCACGTATTCAGTGACTTGTTCCAGCAATTTTTCCGCCCCGGGGGCTTTGAGCGCGTCGGATGCTTCTTCCCCCACCAGGGCGGTGGTCGGGAACTGCTGTGAGAGCAAATGGGCCACCAGTCCTTGCGAAGCGAAGTCGGCTATCGTCACCGGCGACTTGTCGCCTTTGGTCAGCGCGGAGGCGAATGTTTTGGTTTGCACCAGCCGCACCAATTGCGAGGCTTTGCGCACCGCGTCCAGCGCGACCTTTATTTCGGGAGAATTTTGATCGAACATGAGACCACCTTTTTTGATTTAGCGCGCCAACACGCCGGTCAGGTCGTAGGCCATCGCGCCGGTGATTTTGACCGGCACCATGTCGCCGATCTCGGCCTGGCCCTCGATGAAGACCATGCCGTCGATTTCGGGCGCGTCGCGGTACGATCGTCCAACCGAGATCCCATTGTCATAGCCTTCGATCAGGACGTCCAGTGTCTTCCCGACGTACGATTGATTGATTTGCAGCGAGATGTTTTGCTGCAACGCCATCAACCGCTGGTAGCGCGCCTCTTTCACCTCCGCAGGGACCGGATCGCCGAGCGGTTCGCTGGCCGTACCCGGTTCGAACGAGAACTGGAACGCGCCCACGCGGTCGAAACGGATCTCCTCGACGAAGTCCATCAACGTCTGGAACTCTTCTTCGGTCTCGCCCGGGTAGCCGACGATGAAGGTGGTGCGAATGGCGAGCCCCGGTATGGACGCGCGCATCTTTGCCAGCGTGCGGTGCACCCAGTCCAGATTGGCGGGACGGCGCATGCGGCGCAGCGTCTCGGGATGGGCGTGCTGGAGCGGGATGTCCAGATAGGGCAGGATTTGCGGACGCGTCGCCATGACCTCGATCAGCCGCTCGGTCACGTAGCCGGGATAGGCGTACATGACGCGCACCCAGTCCATATCCGGCACCGCATCGGTCAACCGCTCAAGCAAAACAGCCAGGCCGTCTTTCATGCCCAGGTCGTGACCGTAGTCGGTCGTATCCTGCGCGATCAGGATCAGTTCACGCACGCCGTTGTCGCGCAGCAGGCGCGCTTCGTCCAGGATCGTCCCTGCCGGTCGGCTGACAGCCGCGCCTTTGATGAGCGGGATGGCGCAGAAAGCGCACGGACGGCGGCAGCCATCCGCGATCTTGAGATAGGCGCTGGCCCCGAAGACGTTGGCGCGCAGGGTGTCGCCCTCGTCCGTGCCGACGGCGACGGCCTCGTCCGGCAGGTGATAGAGCGGTTCGGGGTGCGGCCCCTGACGCAGTTCGCGCACCACCTGGACGATGTCCATCCAGCGGCGCGTACCCAGAATGCCGTCCACGCCGGGGACTTGCTCGGCCACCATTTGGCTGTAACGCTGCGTCAGGCAGCCCGCCGCGATGAGCAGTTGCCCATCCTGCTTCTGCGCGGCAAGTTCGTTCAGCACGGCAATGGACTCGTCCCGCGCCGGGCCGATGAAGCCGCAGGTATTCACGATCAGCACGCCCGCCTGCGCGGGGTCGTCCGTGGCGTTGAAGCCGTCTTGAATGAGCAGTTGCGCCATCGAATCCGAGTCGACGGTGTTCTTGGCGCAGCCCAGTGAAATTAAATGAAAGGTGTTTTCAGGCATTCAGTTTCCAAACGTATCTGGTTCTGCCCTGGCCCCGATGCTCCGCGTTGCAGCGGCTGAAAGTCGCTGCAACGCATTTTTCGGACAGGTTCTCGAGCTATGGCTTCAGCCCCTGCACCTCGGTCGGCGTGGCAGTGGCAGTCGGCGATGGCGTCGGGGTGGTGAGCGGCGTGGGTGTTCCGGTCAGCGTCGGTGTGGCCGTGGGCGTGAGGATCCCTTTGGGAGAATAGATGCGATTGATGACCTCGCCGAAATTGCCCATCAAACCCATATCGCGCTGATTATATGTGACGCGCAGCCCGGCCGCGTTGCCGGTCAGGATTTCGATTTGCTCTTCCCCCTCGTAGGGATAGGCGCTGCCCGGTTGGACGCGCCCCTCGAACACCACCTTGCCGTCCACCGTGACGCGCATCCAGGTACGCTCGACCACGACTACGTGCACCTGAACGCCGGCGCCCTTTTCCTCGGGCGGCGCTTCGAACGCGATGGGGGTCCCGTTGCCAGCCGAGGGCGTGTTCACGGCCAGGGTCGGCGTGGCCCCATTCTCCACGGGGGTCATTGTGGGGGTAACCAGCAATACCTGGGAGATCGATGGGGCGGTGGCTTCCGGCAGGGGTTCAGCTTGCGAAGTTGCAATACGCCTCACGCCCCAGATGCCAAACGCGATCAGCAGTACCACCATGCCGATGCCAAAGATCAGGTCAGGGGCCACAAAGCTGCGCAGGGAGTGTTTCCCGTTTCGCTTTTGCGCCAGCTTGTTCGCGCCTTCGGCCTGGGTTGGATGGCGTTCAAGCCGCTGTGCCTGCAAGCCGTCCGCGAAGCGCAGCAGCAGGGCCTCGGCGTCCAGGTCTAAAAAGACGGCGTAGTTGTTGAGCATGCCGTGCGTCTGTACGGACGAGGGCAGGTTGTTGAAATCGCCCGCCTCCATCGCCCGCAGGTAATGTGCGCGCACACGCGTGTGCCGCTCGATCTCTTTGTGCGTCAGGCTGAGCATCTCGCGCCGCTGGCGCAGTTCTGCGCCGATCTCGTTAAAGATGACTCGTGAATCTTTCGGCGGTTCAGCGGGCTCGGGGTCGGATTTTTCGTCTGATGTGGACTCCGGCTCTGCCTCCGCATCGGGCGCGGACCCGGGGTCCGCTTCTGTTTCGGGGGCGGATTCGGCCTCTGGAACGGGATCCGGTTCAGCGTCCGCGCGGGACGGGACGCCTGTCCGGCGCAGGAGACGCGTCCAGAAAGATCCCTCCGGCTGCGGCGCGGATCCTTCGTCCGTTTCTTCGTCCTCAGTTTCCTCGTCTTTGCCCGCAACTGGCCCGGTTGCTTCTATTTTGGTAAAGGCCCCGGCAGCGGCATCTGTTTCGACGCGGCGCAGTTCGTCCAGTAGTTGGTCGATCTCCAGCCCGAGGTATTGCGCATACAGACGCAAAAAGCCGCGCCCCTGCACCGCGGAGGGCATGACGGAAAAATCGTCCGCCTCCAGCGCTTCGAGATATTTGATGCGGATATGGGTGGCCTCGAAGGCTTGCTTAAGCGTCAGGTGCCGCTCGAGGCGCGCCTTTTTGAGTTGTTGACCGATTGTGGCTGGCATTGGTTTTAAGACAACATCACCGGTATCCCCTGTGGTTGGGATGTCCCGGTGATGTCATGGGTTGCTTGCGGTTGGCAGGTTAGGATTCGGATGTTTCGGCTTCGCCGGATTCTTCCGCAGCCTCGGCGGGCGGCTCGTCGGCGACCGGTTCTTCCACAGTCTCAACGGGAGCTTCGGCTTCTGCCTCGGCTGCCGGCGGGGTTTCGGTTTCGGGTTCGGCGGGCGTTTCCGCTGTTTCGTCAGATGCGGTCGGGACGGCCTCGCCCTCGCGGTAGACGATGATTTTGATCTCGGGGATCAGGTCCATCGTCAGGCGGATGCGGACCGTGTGCTCACCCAACATGCGGACAGGCTGTACGTCGATCTGCTGGCGCTTGATTTCGTAACGGGTCTCTTTTGCAATGGCGTCTGCGATGTTCTGGGTCGTGATCGAGCCATACAGCTTGCCCATTTCGCCCGCACGCGCGGGGAAGGTCAGCACCATGCCGTTGAGTTGCTCGGCCAGGCCGCTCAGTTCTTCGTTCTGTGCGGCGCGGCGAATTTCAGCCTGCGATTTGATGCGTCCAACCTGCTTGAGGGCGCCGGGGGTGGCCAGGATCGCCAGTCCCTGCGGGATTAAATAGTTGCGGCCGTAACCATCTGCGACTTTTTTAACGTCGCCGGCCCGGCCCAGTTTAAATACGTCTTTGATCAGGAGTACTTTCATTTGTCTCAAGCCCTTTCGTTCGAGAAAAAATTGGAGCGAAGGGTACAACGCTCCGGCGGGTGATTGTACCAGAGGTGGGGGGAGGCGTCAAACGCTTTTGGCTTGTCAAGCGCCGAGAGAGCGGGTAAGATAAGGCCATGAGGTCGTGGCCGAGTCGTTTCAAGCAAATTGCTATTGCAGCAGGGGTGGTACTGCTGGTCTTCCTGGTGATGGATTTCAACGCCCGCCTGGAGGAGCTGGAGCGCCTGAGCAAGAAGGCGACGGCTGTCCGCTCCCAGGCGACGCAGGTTATGCAGACCCAGACGGCCTTGCAGACCGCGATTGCCGTAGCCACATCGGATCAGGCTGTCGAGGGGGCCGCCCGAAGCAGGGGCGAGATCAGGCCCGGCGACCAACCGGTCGTGCCGCTCCCGGAACCGGGCAGTCCGCTGTTCGATTTGTCCACGCCGACGCCTGTCCCTACGCCGATGCAAAACTGGCAGGTCTGGTGGGAACTGTTCTTTGGGGAGTAGGCTTCACCCGCACATTCCTTTTACGGCATCCAAAAATTCTGACAAAAGGTTAAGGAACCTGTCCGAAAAATGCGTAGTAGCGACTTTTAGTCGCTGCTTGACGGCTGAAGCCGTTACTACAAAAGAATTTTCGGATAGATACTAATGTGAATCCCCTTGACAAAGGCCTGTCGAGGGAGTATATTCGTATTATCGAATAAGGTTGCGCATGGATAAAACGAACACGTTCCCTCCAGATCCTGAACAGGCTGCCCAGGCCGCGGCCATCGCGTATGCGCTGGCGCATCCCGTGCGATTGCAGATCTTGCAATTGTTGGATGAAAGCGAGGCATATGTGATGCACCTGACGAATATGCTGGGACGCCCGCAGGCCAATATTTCACAACACTTGGCCGTGTTGCGGGAAGCTGGTCTGGTGATCGCGGAACGTGAAGGTATGACCGTCCTCTACCGCCTGCGCTCAGCGCGTGTGCGTGAGCTGATCGGCCTGCTCTCTGACCTGGCGCAGTATGCGTCTGCTGAAGGGACCTTACCGCGCGGCCGGGGACGCCGGGGTCGCAGACACGGGCGGAGGCAGGGACGGTGCAACTGTCCTCGCTGCCAATAAAGATGCCTGTTTTTTTAGGCAACCTTATTCGCTATATCGAATGTACCGTATGAAAGGAGGTGATACCATGCGTAATCGTCGTTGTTGGGGACGCGGAGCCGGTTTCCGTGATCAGGGCCGCGGCTGGGGGCGCGGTCAAGGACAGGGCTGGGGGCCGGGCGCAGGCTGGAATCAGCCGCTGAGCGCGCTGTATGCTGGCATTGATCCGGCGGAGAAGAAATCCTGGCTGGAAAATTTCAAAGAGCACCTGACCCGTCGCATGTCCGAAGTGGATGAAGCGTTGGAAAAACTTTAGTTGGGTACAAGGGCGGCCAGTCCACTCTCTGACCGCCCAACATTTTTTTGGAGGTACAAGCAATATGCGTATTGCCGTTTCAGCAGCAACTGGCCAGGGGTTGGACAGCCCCGTCAGCCCCCATTTTGGACGCTGCCCCTATTATGTCTTTGTCGATTTGGACGAGGCGAACGGGATTACAAGCGTTACCCCCATCCCTAATCGGCAGGCCGCCGGGCATGCGCCCGGAGAATTGCCTGCTTACATCAAACAGCAGGGCGTACACGTGATGATCTCCGGCGGGATGGGTGTGCGCGCCGTCGATTTTTTTCACCAGTACGATATTCGGGTCGCTACCGGCGCCAGCGGGACCGTGCGTCAGGCCCTTGAGAATTATCTTGGCGGCAATTTACAAGGCGATGCCCCCTGCGCTGAAAGCGAAGAACACCAGATGAACCACGCCCACTGATATCTCTGCCGCGCGTGGACGGGGGGATGTTCCCGTGCGCAAACAAAAACTAGCCCCAGCCGTCCTTTGCCAGGGTCAACAGGCGCACGCCGCCCACCTGGCGGAAGGCGGCGCCTTGCGCGATGGCGCGCAGCGCCAGCCTTTCATCGGTCACGAGGGTGCCGGCGAGAAGCGTCGCGCCGTGCGCAAACAAGACCGGCGAGAGCGGCGTGCTGGGCCCCAGCACCATCACCTCGCTGCCGGGGCGGCACAGGGCCAGCAAGTCGCCCAATGTGTTGTTGAGCAGTGCACTGCCGGTGACGGCGACCACGTCCGCCTGGGGGATGAGGTCGGGCGCGGCCTCGGCGGGGAAGTCATCTTCGATGGGATGCTGCTCCAGCACCCACAACCGACCGACGGCCGGACGCAATTTCGGGACAAAGGGGAAGTGACCTACGAGGGCAACGGTCTTGCCTGCGCCGCGCCGGGCCAGCACGTCCAGCGCGTTGACCTCCACTGCCAGGCTTTCGTCCACGTCCAGCAGGGAGTTGATGGCGGCTACGCCCACGCTGACCTCCAGCGGATTCTCCGAGCGGGCATACTCGGCCAATTCCCGCGCCGACCGGGTATGCAAATCCCCGGCTTCGGGCAGGGTGATTTCGCCATGTACGGAGGAAGCGCCTAGCGTCGAGGCCAGGCCGCAGCGACGGCTGCACACCGCCGTCCAGTGGACGCCGATGAGCAGGTTCCGTACAGGCGCGTCGTGCTGCAGGGAGTTCAGCAGGTCGTTGATCAGGGGCATGTCTTTGCTCCGCAATTAAGTCTCGCTACAGAGGGGGGGAGCACCCTGCGGGTATGCCCCGCGGGGGCAGGATGCGTGCAATCTCAAATTCAAACCTAGCCACCGGATACTTTTGGGTGGCAAGCCCCTGTGATGTCCGACAGTTCAACTGTCGGACATCACCAGCCATTCGGCGGACTAAAGTCCGGCCTCAGATCATAAAAGTCGGCTGAAGCCGACTCCCTGGTCAGCCCGCAGGGCTTTCAGGTACTGAGGAAGGGCTTTTAGCCCGCACGGTAGTCCTAAATTTGGGGTGCGTCATGTTTAAGGTTCAGCAAGATCACTTTTTGCCCATCTATCTGGGCCACGTCCAACAGGGTGCCGTAGGTCTCGCTCAGGTTTTCGGCGTTGAAGATCTCGCCTAGCGGGCCGTGCCGCAAAACGCGCCCCTCGCGCATCAGGATGACGTTGTCGGCAATGGCGGAGGCGGATTCGGGGTCGTGGGTGGTGTAGATGACGGTCATCTGTCGATCGGCCAGAGCGCGCATGATCTCCAGAACGCGCTTCTTGTTGGCCAAATCCAGGTGCGAGGTCGGCTCGTCCAGCAGCAAAATCTGCGGCGATTGCGCTAACGCACGGGCAACCAACGCCAGTTGATGCTCGCCGCCGCTCAGGGTCGTGACCGGGCGGTCCCACAAGGATTCCAGGCCGAGCTGACGCAGCGCGTCCCAGGCGGCATGCAGGTCGGCGCGTTTGGGCGTCGCCAAAAATCCCAGATGCGGGGTGCGTCCCAGCAGGACGTATTCCAGGACGCGGTAATCGAAGGGTACGTGCTCCCTCTGCGGGACCAGGCCGAGGGTCCGGCTGAGAGTCCGCCGCGAATGTGCCCGGAGCGGACGATCCTGCAAAAGGATTTGACCGCGTTGGGGCGTGTAACGTCCCAACATCAAATGTAAAAGTGTGCTTTTTCCTGCGCCGTTAGCGCCCAAAATGGCGTTGACCGTGCCGGGACGGACGTCGAAGGTGACGCCTTCCAGCGCGGGCGTGCGGGCGTCGGGATAGCGAAAGCAGACTTCTTGCAGCGAGAGAAGGGCGGCGTTCATCGGCTCATCCCCAAACGTTGGGTGGTCATCAGGATGGCGAAGATCAGCGCGCCGATGAGCGAAGTGATGATGCCCAGCGGGATCTCTCCAGCCATCAGGGTGCGCGCCAGGTCGTCGCACAGCAGGGTGAAAAGGCCGCCCAGCAGCATGGCCGCGGGCAGGGCGTGCTGGGTGTTGGCGCTGAACAGGCGGCGGGAGACATGCGGGACGATCAGCCCGACCCAGCCGACCATCCCTGCGATGGAGATGACCGAGGCGGTCGCGGCAACGGACAGCACCAGCAGAAGCGTGCGTTCGCGGGCCGGGGCCGTACCCAGCGAGAAGGCGGTCTCGTCGGCCAGTGAGAGCACGTTCAGCCGCCAGCGCGCCAGGAAGAGCGCGGCCAGCGCGGGCAGGACGACGGGCAGGATGCTGAGCAGGTTTTGCCAGCGCGTGCCCCATAAACCGCCCAGCAGCCAGAAAGTGATTTCTGGCAGTTGTGTAAGCGGGTCGGCCAGGTATTCGAGCAAGCCCACGCCCGATGCGAACAGGGCCGAGACGGCGATCCCGGCCAGCACCATGCGCAGCACCCAGCCGCCGTAACGCAGGTGTTCGGCCAGCGTGTAGGAGAAGAGCAGCCCCAGCAGGGCAAAGAAGGCCGCGCTGGCCTGAATCCACAGCGGCGAAACGCCGATGAACAGGATGCACAACGCAGCGCCAAAAGCCGCTCCCTGCGAGACGCCCAGGAAGCCCGGCTCGACGAGCGGATTGCGGAAGAGCATCTGCATGACCAGGCCGCTGGCGGCCAATGATGCGCCGAGCAGAAAGGCGGCCAGGATGCGCGGCAGGCGCAAATTAAAAACCAGCTGATGAGCGAGGGCGTCCGTGCGCAGGCTGGAGGGCGGCATCCAGAAGGGAGCCGGGTAGCGCCCGATGAAGAGGGAGGCTCCCAATCCCAGCAGGACGGCCAGGATGAGAAGCATGAACGGACGCAGGAGAGAGCGGTTTTGGTCGGGCACGTGGTTGGTCTGTGGTCGCGGGCTGTCAGTCGTTGGTCGAAAGTGGCTGCGGCAAGGTTGCGTCAAGCAGCGGCAGGAGTTGATCGTTGATGGCGGCTTCGTCCAGGCCGTAGAGACTCTGGTAGAACGTTTGCACCTCCTGCCGCATGTCCACGTCGGCGAAGATTTCGGGGTGAATGTGCGCCGCCAGCCACGTCAGGCCCAATATCCAGCGCGGGTCGGGTTGATCCCAACTGTAGGTGTCTTTTGGGAAGGCAAAGACCTGCCCGCTCTGGACGGCCTGTAATCCCTGTGCGTTGGGGTCGGCGACAAATTTTGCAACGGCTTCAGCGGGATCGGCGAAATAGTCAACGATGTAAATCTGCTGTGGATCCCAGGCCGCGATCTGCTCCAGACCGACCACCGTCCAGCCTTTGCCGGATTGTGCGTCTGTCCAGACGGGACGCCCGCCCGCCATCTCGACCAGCTGAGTCTGCATCCAGGACGCGGGCGGGACGTTGTAGGCTGTCTCACCGCCTTTGGCAGAATGCTGCAAGACCAGGACGTGCGGCCTCTGCTCATCGCTCAGGCCGTCCACGCCTTGTCGGACGCGTTCCATCCGGCTGTGGTAGAAATCAATCACCTCCTGGGCGCGGGCTTCATCTTGAAAGACGATGCCCAATGTCCCCAGGTCGCGAACGTATTGCCCGGGTGTTTCCAGATCAAGATAAAGGACGGGAATGCCCAGGTCCTCAATCGGCGCGCCGAGCTTCCCGGCCATAAAGGACTTGAGGATGACCAGGTCCGGCTGGGCGGCGGCAATCTGTTCCGGCCCGGCATCCCCTTCCAGGGAAAGTTTCCGGGCCGCGTCGGGATCGACAATGGGCAGGAAGTCGCTGCCCTGACCCGCTTTGGCGATGGCCGCGATGTGAGTGGCCGCTTCGGGGAACAGATAGGCCGCGTCGACGAGCATGGCGTTGGCTTTTCCGGCGATGACAATGCGGCTGGGCGGCTCAGTCAGTGTGACCGTGCGTCCCAGCGCGTCGGTGACCGTGATGGACGAATCCGCATCGCCCGCCGGGACGGGGGCCGCCGTTTCCGCGGCAGTTGGCGTCGCTGCGACGGGACTGCCGCAGGCGCTCAGCGGAGCAAGCAGCAGAAGAGACAGTGTGAGAATACGGATAAAGTTTTTCATGGTGTTTCCTTTGCATCGGGAAGGGATTGCAAAATGAGTTGTGGAATTTCCTCCAGGTTGTCTTTTGTCAGGGTCAGGGTGGATGTTTCCAGGCTGCTCAAGTGGGTTTGAAGTGTCTCCAGCAGGGCGGGGCGGACGGTTACCACGGCCAGACGGTAATCCGCTGTGTGCAGGGCTTCGATGGCGTACGTCAAGCCGCGGCCCTGCTCCAACTCCAGCGGGCCGATTTCGTCTATGAAGAGCAGGTCGCAGGGCGGGAGCGCGCGCAGAATGGATTGCCCCCAGGCGACAACCCGTGGATCGAATACCCATGAACCGATGTCGGTTTTTTCGTCCGTGCGGGCGATTTCCGCCATCGGACGCGTCTTGCCGGTGGATACGTCTTGCAGGAGGATGGATTTTTTCTGCTTATCCAAATAACTTGGCAGGGAGATGATCCCGGCAACACGCAGCGCGTCCTGTTTGGCAAAGTTGATCGTACGTACACAGGCCAACGTTTTTCCAAGGCCGGAGGGCGCAGAGAGAAGAATGATTGTCATCTGAAAACCCTTTTCTCTATCTGAGCAGGCATAAAAATAGGCCGTCTCATACGGAGACGGCCCAAACGAATCCCTTTTCGGGGGCCAAGAGACCGTCTCCTTTCCAAATACGAGGAGGCAGAGGCGTTTCCTTCCCTGCCCACAATCAGGCTGCCCTGATTCCTACGGTCAGGCCGTAGGGCCGGCCCGTCTGCCATAGCAGATGCCGTAGGCAAACGGGCTCGGAGACACATTGATATGTTGTGGCGTCATTCTATCCCACAACCAATGCTTTTCCAAGAGAAGAAAATCGCTGGATGGCGTGAAGTTTGTCATGTCACATAAATGTGACAAAAAACAAAAGAACCTGCAAAAAACAGGTTCTTTTGGTGTGGCGAGGGTGGGATTTGAACCCACGACCCAGGGCTTATGAGTCCCTTGCTCTGCCAACTGAGCTACCTCGCCATAGCGGGGAAAATATTACTATGGTCTCAGGCTTTTGTCAACTTTTAGACTAAAGCGGGTATAATTTTGATGAACCGTGAGGAGCCGCGATGAAGATACTGGTTGTAGATGATGACCAAATTGAACGCCGTATCATCGAGAAGGCGCTAACAGGCCTTGGTCACGATATCGTATTGACAGAAGATGGCGAATCGGCTTGGAAACTTATCCGGGATGAGGGGATCCGTTTTGTCATTACCGACTGGACCATGCCGGGGTTGGACGGGATACAACTGGCTCAAAAAATCCGTGCGGCAGAACTCCCCAAGTATGTATACGTTATCCTGTTGACTGCCAAAGACAAGGCTGATGATATTGTCGTTGGTCTCAATGCAGGCGCAGACGACTATCTGACCAAGCCGTTCAACCCGCCTGAACTCAGTGCGCGCATCTCGGTAGGCAAACGTATACTGAACCTGGAGGACAATTTATACCAGGCGTTCGACCAGTTGGAACGGCTGGCCATGGTGGACAGCCTGACCAAGTTGATGAACCGCCGGGCAATATACAAGTTTGCCCGCGGTGAACTGGAACGCGCCCGCCGCGTCTCCGGTCCCATAAGCGTTATCTTTCTGGACATTGACCGATTCAAAGCGATCAACGACCAGCATGGTCACTTGGTGGGGGACGAGGTGCTCAAAGCCGTCGCTCGGACGATAAAGGAGCGCAGCCGTCCTTACGATGGCATTGGCCGTTGGGCCGGGGATGAATTTTTGATCGTCCTGCCCGGGGTGACGGCAATTAACGCGGAGAAGGCGGCCAAACGTATTCTGGATGGCATTACGGCGACCAGCATCGCGTTGCCTGACAGTACGCTTTTGCACATCAGGATCAGTGCGGGGGTTGCGACCGTATCCAAAGTCACTGCCGCCGCCGCAGTGCTGGATGACATCATCCAGCGTGCTGACGAGGCCCTGTATCGCGCCAAGGAAGCCGGCGGCAACCAGATTCATCTGACCTGGCTATAGCGGGTACGCCATCAATCTGCTGGCGCATTCAATGCTCGCACCAGCAAACGCCGCCGGTGAGGCCGCGCCCGGTGCTCGAAAAGATAGATACCCTGCCACTGCCCCAAAGACAGGTCGCCTTCGTCCACGGGAATCGTCAGGCTGACATTCGTCAGCATGGCACGGATATGCGAGGCGGCATCGTCAGGGCCTTCCAGCGTGTGCGTATACCAGTTGTCGCGTTCCGGCGCCAAACGTTCCATGAACGTTTCCAAATCGGCGCGGGCGGTGGGGTCCCAGCTTTCGCTGATCACCAGTGATGCGCTGGTGTGCGGCAGGAAAAGATAGCACATGCCTTCCGTGACCTGCCACTCGCGCAGTTGAGTACGGATCAGCGCGGTGATCTCATGCAATCCCTTGCCGGGGGAGTGAATTTCGAGGGTTGTTTTGTGCCAACGCATGGTTATTTCAAATATTTGTCGAACCAACGGGCGATATGCTCCAGCCGCACCACGCGTCGGTCGGTGCGACCATTGCGTGACAGGCCGTGGAACTCGTCCGGGAAGCGTACGAACTCGGTGTCCACGCCCAGGCGTTTGAGCGCCACGAAAACCTGTTCGCCCTGCTCGATCGGGCAGCGCAGGTCGTTCTCGCTGTGGATGACCAGCGTCGGCGTCTTGGCGCTGCCGATATACTTGATGGGCGACATATCCCAGTATTTTTGCAAATCCTCGAACGGTGTGCCGGCATCCAATTCCTGCTGGAAAGTCCAGTTCAGGTCGCTGGAGCCCCACTCGCTGATGAAGTTGCTCACACAACGCTGCGTGACCGCGGACTTGAAGCGTTCGGTGTGGCCGATGATCCAGATCGTCATGTAGCCGCCATATGAGCCGCCGGTCACGCCCATCCGTTTGGTTGAGATATACGACTTCTGAGCGACGAAATCGGTGAAGGCCATCAGGTCGTCGTAATCCGCTGTGCCCCAGGCGCCGTGGATGGCTTTGGCATGCTCCTCGCCGTAGCCGCGTCCGCCGCGCGGATTGCAAAAATAGACCACGTAACCCCGCGCGGCCAGGTAGTAGAACTCGTGCATGAAGAGCTTGCCATACTGGATCAGCGGGCCGCCGTGGATTTCCAAAATGGACGGATATTTTCGCCGCGCGTTGAACCCCGGCGGCTTGAGGATCCAGCCTTGCAGGTCGTTTCCGGCCGGACCCTTGAACCAGACTTCCTCGATCTTGCCCAGGTCAATGCGATTCAAGAGATTGCGGTTGATGCGCGTCAGGTGACGGGTCGTACCGCTGGCGAGTTCTCGCACGTAAACCTGTCCGGGGTCGTCCATCTGGCCGAAGAAGTAGACCACTTTCGTTTGGGCGCGGTCGAACGAGAAACTGCCCACCACGCCGCCCTCGCCGATCACGTCCTGCAGGTCTTTGCCGTTCACGGAGATGCGCTTGAGCAGCGTACTGCCGTGATAGACCGTTTGGAAGTAGAGCGACTTGCCGCCGCGCGACCAGACCGGCGGCATTTGCTCCGGTCGACCGAGGTCGTTGAGCGTCCAGGCTGAGAGATGCAGGTCGTATTTTTGGGTCAGGTTTTTTGGCCGCTTCGAGCCGTCCGCAGGGACGATCCACAGGCCGACATTTTTGTAATCCAGCCCCTCGCCTTTTTGCCCATAATAGGCGATCCATTGGCCGTCTGGCGAGAAAGAGGGCATGAGTTTCTGCCCGACCGGCGTCTCGATTTTGCGCGCTTCGCCGCCCATCGCGGGCATCACGAACAGGTCGATGCGATCCGGCGCCAGGTCCGGGTCTGCGGAGCGGTTCGAGAGGAAGACGATCTGTTTTCCGTCCGGCGAGAAGGCAGGGTACAACTCGTCCCAGACCGGATGATCGGTGAGCTGCACCCCGCGCCCGGTGCGCGCGTCCACCAGCCAGATGTGCGTCCGTTCGTGCGGCAAATAACCGTAGCTGTCAAATTTGTAGAAAACGCGCTTGTAATGACGGGCTACCACGCCGAGTTTTTTCTTGTCGGGGTCTTTTTCGCGTTCGAGGTCTTCAGGGTCGGTCTTGCGGACGGTGCAAAGCAGTTTGCGTCCATCCGGCGACCACGAAAGGTTGCTGATCTCCCCTGCGATGCTGGTCAGCGGACGAGCCTCGCCGCCGCCGGCGGGGATGAGATAAATCTGGGGCGGTTTCTCCCGGTCGCTGCGATTGGAGAGAAAGGCGATCCGCGAGCCATCCGGCGACCAGCGCGGCATGTTGTCTGTCTGATCGCCGCAGGTGAACTGCCGCGCCGCGCCGCCGCCGGTGGGAACGGTCCACAGATTGGTGTACTTCTTCTCGGTCTTGCGGTCCACCCGTTCCAGGGCATAGACAGCCTGTTTGCCATCCGGCGCGATGCGCACGTCCGACAGTACTTGCAAGCGGTACAGGTCTTCGGCTGTGATGGCTCGTTTCTTTGCTGGCATCGATTTTCTCCTCCGGGATTTCTGTCAGACCCGACCAAGCCGCGCCGGACTCCGTTCAAGCGGGGTCAACGAGACCGAACGTTAAGTTTGGGCTTCGAACTCACCCGTTTCCTGCACGTCTACCGGCACGCCATCGATTTCCGCTGGAATGACGTCTTCGGGAGCCAACTGACTGACGGGCTGTTTTCGCCTGACCATGACCACGATGGCAAAGGAATCCGTGCGGCGGCCCTCCTGAAAGCGAAAGCCGATCCCCACCCCCACGACGTTGGGTTTGGAGAGCAACATTTTCTCATGCGCCCGTTTGACCGTTCGCACTTTATCGAGCAGCGCTTGTTTGTTCATCATCCTTGACGCCTATATCCCAATCGTTACGTTCAGGCAATCCAGCACGGCCTGGATGGGGTTGAGTACCGTGGATTGCTCTGAGCCGGCGAACAGCAGCCCGACGGCATTGCGCGAGTCTTTGGCCACGACCAGCGAACCCGAATCGCCGCCCTGCGACATTGGCCCTGTGATGATCTGCTCTTCGAAGGTGGCCGTGCGAAGCTCGCCGTAACTGATCGTTACCGTGGCATCCAGCACTCGCACCTGACCAGTTGTGAAGCCCGTCGTGCGGCCCGATTTGCAGAGCGGCATGCCCAGTTCGGCGGGCAGCGTCCCGGGCACATTGTCGATTGTCAGAATCCTGTCCAGAACGTCGCTGTCCGTCACGGGACGGGCGACGGCCGCATCCACGTGGTTGACGGCCCGACTGACACGCTTCACATCCAGGCGGTGGCTGGAGCCAACCGCCTGGGCGATGGCATTGCCCAGCAAGGCGTACCCTTTTGCCAGGTCGCAGGTTCCGGGCGTGGTGTCGAACTGGATCGGGCAGAAGCGCGCCAATTTCGCCAGCGTGTCCGTTTCCACCTGTCCGCCGTCCGCGGGGCCGGGCTGGAGAATGGGATCGCCGTGCTGGGCATCGTTGCTGTTGGCCAGCACGTGATTGTTCGAAAGGATCAGGCGCTCGCCGCTCTCCCGGTCACGCACGACGCAGCCCAAAGTCCCGGCTGTGATACGGTAATGCCCGATGCTGACGCCGCCCGGGGCGGGCCGCCAGCGGTCGGTGGGGGAGAGCAGCGCCCGCAGGTCGCCGACCTGGATCACATCCGTGCGGATGCCGTCCAATTCACGCGGCACCATATCGGCGGACGTCAGTGCAGCTCTTGGCAGTTTCCGGCGCACGAGCACTTTTACGCACACTTCGCCGGTCTGCTCTCCGCGTACATCCTTGTATCCGACGCCTACTCCGACGACGTTTGGTTTGGCGAACAGGGTTTCATAATGCAGCGTTTTTACCCGTTTGGCATCATTTAGAGCGGTCATGATATTCTCCTTACTGGAAGACGCCAAGCCTCGCGGGCAGCGCCTTCCACGCAATGACCACGGAGTCGGGACAGGGACTGCCCCGATCTCGATCCAAAACAATGGCAATATCAGTGTACCACTTTCCTCCCATCCCCCGGCAAACTTTCCCCCGCAGGGAAATATCCAGGGTCCCCGTCAGGATACGATAGGGTGTGTCGTTCATAACGCAGCCCTCCATCGTGTTCGCGTTGCCGGATTTCACCGCGCAGACGAACTGTCGCTGGTCTCGAACCGGTATCCATACCCGCGCTCGTTGTGGATGTAGCGCGGGTTTTCGGGATCAAGCTCCACTTTTTGGCGCAGGTGCCAGATGTAGCGGCGCACGTGCCCGGTCTCGTTGGCATACTGCGCCCCCCAGACCTCCCTGACCAGGTCTTCCGGCGAAACGACTTCCTTCTCGCGGCGCATGAGCGCGACCAACAGTTTGAATTCGGTCGGCGTCAGCGACAGGATCTCTCCGTCGCGCCAGACGCGCTTCAGACTCAGGTCCACCTTCAGCCCGCCAGCAGACAGGGTCCCTTCGCCGGGCGCGCCGCCCTGTGCGCTGCGGGCCAGCACGGCGCGGATGCGGGCGGTTAGCTGCGCAAAGGAGAACGGCTTGGTAACGTAATCATCCGCCCCCTGCGAAAAGCCTTTCAGGATATCGCTTTCGTCGCCGCGCGCTGTCAGCATGATCACAGGCTGGTCACTCACTTCGCGGATGCGCTGCAGGGTTTCCCAGCCGTCTTTTTCGGGCATGGTCACATCCAGCAGGATCAGGTCGGGATGGCGCTCGAACATGGCGCGCAGGCCCAAGCGTCCGTTTTCGGCGATGCGGACCGTGAATCCCTGGCCGATCAGGTATTCGCTCAGCAACTGGGTCAGGCCTTTATCATCGTCGATCAACAGGAGTGCTGGCATTACAGTTCATCCTCCGGAGTTTGGACAATGGGCATCAGGATATAGAATTCACTGCCCGGGTCTCGCGGGTCATCCCAAAGCGGGGAGTCGACATTGAGACTTCCCTGTTGGGCGGCAACAAGTTTTTGGCCGAGGTACAGTCCCAGCCCCCAGCCCGAGGGGGCGCGCTCATCATTTTGCAGGCGCGTAAAACGATCAAAAATGTGGGACTGGTCTTCCGGCGCAATGCCAGGACCGTGGTCTTTTATGCTGATCCGCACCTGTTCCCCCTGCTGGCTGGCGCAAATGTGGATGGGGTATTCCTCCGTGGAATATTTATCGGCGTTGCGGATCAGGTTGCGGATCACTTGTTCCAGGTAGGTTTCGTCCGCCCAGATAGGCGGCAGGTTCTTGGCAATGTGCCAGTCCACATCCCGCTGGTTGGAAGCCAACACCACGGTAGCGGCCTGCTCGACCAGCGGACGCACCGCGACAGGCCCGGGGGCGACATCCATTTTTCCGGCTTCCAGGCGGGAAACATCCAGGATGCTTTGCACGAAATCGGTCAGGCGGCGGCTTTCAGCGGTCATGATCTCCAGGATGTCGCGCGCTTTGGGCGGCAGCGTTTCCGCCGACTGCATGGCAAGCTCCAGGCCGCCGTTCAGGGCCGTCAGCGGGGCACGCAGTTCGTGGCTGACCAGAGAGATGAAATCGGATTTCAACTGGTCGAGCTCCTGCAAGACGGCGTTGGCTTTGGCCAGTTGTTCGTTGCGCAGTTCCAGGGTCCGGGTGCGGTCGGCGACGATGGACTCCAGTCCCTGATTGAGATGCGCCAGTTCCTGGCGGGCGTGGGTCTCCTTGTTCAGCAGGTGACGTACATAGGCACAAACCAGGTGGCAATCGGTCCCACGATGCCGAACAGGAAGATCTCTGCGGTCAGGTTGAAAGGCAGCCTTTTGTCAGCCTCTTCAAACAGTTCGAAGAGGTGTTCGACGACTTCAAAACTGACCGTGATCACAAACAATCCGATTGGCAGCACCCATTGGGCAAAATGCAGGGCGTTTTCCTGCCTTTTTAGGAAGGGGGTTCTGCTCAACAACCTACCCATCAAATTAAGCATAAGCGGACCTCGCTAATTGTATTGCAGCGTGACATACCTTTACCTTTATAGCACAACCTTTATCAAAATTATAGCAAGCCTAACAAGCATAAAACGAAGGCACAGGGATGAGGACGCAATTACGACACTTTGCGACATCCTTTTGACGCGCTCTCATGCTATTTTAATAGCGTAAAGAAGATGGTG
>JAADGN010000089.1 GCA_013152325.1 Chloroflexota bacterium | reverse complement strand
ATCGTTGTGCGCTACGGCGACCTGGACCCGCAGGGTCATCTCAACAACGCCCGCTACCTGACCTACTTCGAGCAGGCGCGCATCCACTACCTCACGCATTTGGGGCTGTTCTCGAAAGAGCAGTCTTTCCTCGATATAGGCATCATCCTGGCCGATGCACACATCCTCTTTAAAGCGCCGGTGCTCTTCCGTCAGGACGTGCGCGTCGGCGTGCGCGTGACCCGGTTGGGCAACAAAAGCATGGACATGGCATACCGCATGATCGACGCCGCGACCGACGCCGAACTCGCCGCCGGTTCGACCGTGCTGGTGACGTACGACTACCGCACCGAAAAGACCATCCCCATCCCGGACGATTGGCGGCAGAAGATCGCCCGGTTTGAAGGTTTGAAAGTCTAAAGTTTAAGGTGACAAGTTTTAACCTGCCAGCCTGGAACCCACAACTTGCAGCCTCCAACCTGCACCCTTAAACCAACAAGGATCTCCCATGCTCCCAAAAGTGGACACAACCTATCTGATCGATTTCCTGACCCGTTTGCTGAACACCCCCTCCCCGACCGGATTCGCGGACGCGGCCATAGCCCTGACCGAAGAGACGCTCGCCCCGTTCCCGGACCTGAGCCTGTCCCGCACCAGGAAGGGCGCGCTGGTGGCCCGCTGGCAGGGACGGCAGGACGACGCCCCGCGCGCCCTGACCGCCCACGTGGACACCCTCGGCGCGATGGTCAAGGAGATCAAGCTCGACGGACGCCTGAAACTGACCAAGATCGGCAGCTTCGCCTGGAACACGGTCGAGGGCGAGGGCTGCACCGTCCACACGCGCGGCGGCGGGAAAGTCCGCGGCTCGATCCTGCTGGCCAAGGCCTCCAGCCACGTGTACGGGAAAGCGGTCGGCGAGGAGCGGCGCGATGACGACAGCATGGAAGTCCGCCTGGACGCGCGCGTCGCCTTCGCGGACGAAACGCGCGATCTGGGCATCGGGGTCGGCGATTTCGTCTCGTTCGACCCGCGCCTCGAATTGACGGAAGGGTTCGTCCGCTCGCGTCACCTGGACGACAAGGCCGGCGTGGCCGCGATCGTGGCCGCGGTCAAGGCGCTGAGCGAAGCCGGGCTGAAACCGGCCCAGAGCGCCTATTTGCACATCAGCAACTACGAGGAAGTCGGTCACGGCGCAGCCGCCGGGATCCCGCCCGAGGTCCAGGAACTGGTCGCGGTGGACATGGCCGCCATCGGCGACGGGCAGGAATCGGACGAATTCCACGCCACCCTCTGCGTCAAGGACAGCGGCGGGCCGTACCATCACGGCCTGTCCAATCGCCTGCGCGAACTGGCCGAGGCGCACGGGATCCCCTACAAAGTGGATATCTACCCCTACTACGGCTCGGACGGCGAGGCAGCCTGGCGCGCGGGCGGCGACATGGCCGTCGCGCTGATCGGCCCCGGCGTGGACGCCTCGCACAATTACGAACGCACCCACACCGAGGCGCTGGTCGCTGCCGCGCAGTGGGTCATGGCTTATTTGTTGAGTTAGCGAGCGGAGTCCGAAGTCGCCTGACTTCGGCAGCCCCGACGACCGGAGTCGCCGGATTCCAAGAAGGAGCCCCAAATGAAATTTGACGCCGCACTGCCCCCCATGTACCTGAAACACGTCCCGGACGCGGCGCGCGCCGCCGAGCGGATCGGCTTCGCCGCCTTGTGGACGACCGAGACGCAGCACGACCCCTTCCTGCCGCACGCGCTGATCGCCGAGCACACGCAAAGGATCGGGATGGGCACCGCCATCGCGGTCTCGTTCGCGCGCAGCCCGGCCACGCTGGCCTACACCGCCTGGGACCTGGCGCAGCAATCCGGCGGGCGCTTTATCCTCGGCCTGGGGACGCAGGTCCGCGCGCATATCCGGCGGCGCTTCGGCATGGACTGGCCCGATTCCGTCGTCGGCAAGCTGCGCGAGCAGATCGGCGCCATGCGCGCCCTGTGGAACACCTGGCAAAACGGCGAAAAACTCGATTTCCGCGGCGAGTACTACAAGATCACGCTCATGTCGCCCTTTTTCAATCCCGGCCCCGTCGAGCATCCCGATATTCCCGTTTACATCGCCGGGGTCAACACCTGGCGCGGCTGGCCGGGGAGACCTGCGACGGCTTCCACGCGCATCCCTTCAACAGCCCGCGCTACCTGCGCGAGGTCATCATCCCGGCCATCGAGGAAGGCGCGCGGAAAACGGGACGCAGCCGCGCGGACGTGGCCGTCTCCGTGACGGCTTTCGCCGCCGTCTCGCCGGAGGAGACCGCCTTCGCCCGCCAGCAGATCTCGTTCTACGCCTCGACCCCGTCCTACCGGCGGGTGATGGAGCTGCACGGCTGGGGCGAGGCGGCCGAGCGGCTCTCGGCCCACGCCTCCAAGGGCGAATGGGCCGAGATGCCCGCCCTGATCACGGACGAGATGCTGGCCCAATTCGTCGCCGCGGCGGACACGCCCGCCGAACTGGCCGCCGCGCTGAAGGAACGCTACGCCGGCCTCGCCGACCGCATCACGCTCTACACGCCCTTCACGCCCGGCGAGCGCGATGAGTTCTGGCGGGAGATGGTGATGGCGTTTTAAAGGAATCGCCAAGACGCCAAGTTTTTTAAATCACGAATGGAGCGAGTGATGCGCATGATGCGACTGAAGTACAAATTACGAACACTGATATGTAAGCCGGATGAATACGACATCCCTAAAATTCCCTGGGGCTATATTGGTCGATTCTATTTTGAGAGGACGGGACGTATTCTCGGTTGCCAAAGCAAAAATCATACGCAATGTGAAGGCGGGCTTTGGACTTGCGAACGTTGTGGAAAAAGGGTTTGCTGGGAAGAAGGCTCAATGGACTTGCCAGAAATCTGCGATGATTGCTGGGTGGAAGTTAAGGAAAAGGGCGTAGCCTGGGAAACGACTTGAAAAGATTTTTGACGCGAATTACGCGAAAAAACGGATGGCGCGAACATTTCCTTTTTCGTAATATTCATTCAATTCTCGTCATGCGTGTTAAGTAACCACAGTTAGAAAAAAGGGTTAACGATGAAACAATACGAAGCAGTCATCGAGGCAATGAAACAAAACGGCGGATATGCAACGCTTGGACAGCTTTATCAAGATGCGCTAAAAGTCCCCGGTTGCGTCTGGAAAACCAAAACACCATTTGCAAGAATTCGGAGAATCGTGCAAACTCATGATGAGTTCTTTAAGATTCATCCAGGTTTATGGGCATTGACTTCCGAAAGAGAAAAGGTGATGAACCTATTCTCAGAAGAGAAGTCTGCGCCAAAGGCAAGAGAATACACTCATTCCTTCTACCAAGGTTTGGTCGTAGAAATCGGGAATTTGAGAGGTTATCAAACCTTTGTTCCTGCACAAGATAAAAACAAACCATTTGCCCAAAGAAAGCTCGGGGAGTTGGCAACTATCTCCCAATTCCACCGATTCACCTATGAAGAAGTTTTAAGGCAAGCTGTGACGATTGATGTAACTTGGTTCAACGAAAGGCGTTATCCTTCTTCTTTCTTTGAAATTGAGCATTCGACAGATATTCATCGGTCATTACTGAAGTTTGTAGAGTTTCAAGATTTCAGAGTGTCTTTTTACATTGTTGCAGACCAACACAGACGAGCAGAATTTGAAAGCAAACTTTCCCTAACCGCTTTTTCCCCTATCAAAAAATACGTGAAGTTTTTGAACTACGATGACGTTGCCAATCTCCACAGTAAAATGTCAAAACTCGTATTAGCAGAAAAATCATTTTTCTAAAAGGATGTCTTCGCTTAATGAAACTGCCACCCAAGAAAAAAGCAGCCCAACAAAATGATCTCAAAAAACACTCGTGACATTCGCCCAATTCGCGTCATTCGTGTTAACCCCATTCAACTCTGGTGACTCCATGAACTTTACTGAATACCAGCACAAATCCCGCCGCACCGCCAAATACCCTGCCATCGGACACCCCATCATCTACCCCGCGCTGGGGCTGACCAACGAGGCCGGCG
>JAADGN010000093.1 GCA_013152325.1 Chloroflexota bacterium | reverse complement strand
ATGGTGAATTTTGCCCCTGTTTCTTCAAACCATTCCGTATCGTATTTTTCCTTGAGCCGTTCAACGACGGCTTTTTTAACGATGGACTGGCAAGCGCTGACGCTGCCCAAGGTGGACTTCACCGATTTGCCGGTCACCGTGAAAATCCCGTCTTTTGTGATCCACTTTTCCCACGGCAAAGCTCTCGTTCGTTCAAAGAGCTGGTCAAATGTCATTGCCTGGAATTCCCCCAATTTTAGCAGCACCCTGTCCGCACAGCGGAGCCACAAATTTGCTCTCGGAATGTCTTCGGGCGCGGCGGCAAACTCGACTTTCCCGTCGGATACGTTGGTGTTGTCAAAGCCCAGGGCCTGGACTTCACGTTTTACAACCGCTTCGAGGCCGAACGCTGCTGTTGCTATCAGGGTGATCTTGTCCATAGGTCATTATTGTAACGCGAGTTTTTGCGGCGAAAAAGAACCCAGTCAAGGGGCGGCTCGGCCAGGAGAGTTGGAAAAGAAAAAACGGCTGTGGAAAAAATCCGCAGCCGTTCGCACAGCAGTGATTGCATCTCCGGCGGTTGGCCAGTTTTGCAATTTGTTGTACTCGTTTTGCAACGATAAGTGATTCGAGCAGAGCCGGAGAAAACTACGGCCGCCAGCCAATAACCCTCAGCCCGTAAAGAGTTTCCCATTCTTTGGGGAGTTCCACGCAATCGGTTTCGATGGGGATGATGCATATCCCATTATTTAGATCGACCTGCAGTATCTGTTTGCCATCCGGACTAAAATCAATTGTCTGAGACATGATGGAGCCGCGGCAAGAAGTTTCGCCGCTTGCGGGATAGTATTCACAGTTCGCGAAACGAAGCGCCGCCCCATCAGGCGACCACTTATAATAGATGTCGAAAACGGAGGGGTGATCAGAAACAATGGTAATCGAATCACCACTTAAAATATTGATCGAGAAATCATGCGCATTTCCATATCCCCACGGGGAATCGGCTGAAACAAAAGCAACCATCTTCTCGTCGGGAGACCACCTGGGGAAGGCTTCGTAGCCGTCCAGTTCGGCCAGAAACGCAACGGTCCCTGTTTGAATATCAATCGTCGCGATGTCGGCATCGAGATTGGATGTGGCCAAATCCTTCCTGAGGATGTAAATCAGACGCTTGCCGTCGGATGACCATGAAGGTTGCGAGCCGCTTGTCAGCGAAGTTGTTCCGGTTCCATTCGCCTGAATCAGGAAAATTTCGCTGTCCAAACCATCCGTATAACAGGCGATCCATTTCCCATCAGGCGACCAGGCAGGCATGTTGCAATCAGGGAATCCGATTGGCGTCAGGCGCAGCAATTCGCCGCTGGTCACGTCCAAACGGTAGATCACGTCATTGTCATCCCCTTGTGCGTAAACCTGAAAGGCCAGATAACGCCCATCGGGAGACCAGGCTGCATCTCTGATGCTGTCAGTTTGGGTGAGCTTGATGGTTTTTCCGGCTGCATGGTCATAGACGTACACATCTCCTTTCCAGTTCCGAAAGGTCAAAAATGCGATCTGCGGCGCTTCGCTGGCCGTCAGTGTCTTGCCGGTCACCAGACTGCGGGATTTGACAAACAAGGCGACTGCGAAGGTGATAATGGCAGCAATGCCGAGAAACTTCAGGGCTTTTCTAGCAGATTTGCCAAACATAAATTTTGCCATAATAAGTATTCTCCTTGTTTATGTTGGGCCAATGCGTGCAGCCCTCACAAAACTGCAGCCGGTTTACGGCGTTTCGATGACGATCTCCTTCCATGCTGCCCAAGATGGGCTTTCGGTTGTCTCGATTTTGACGAACCGGATATCGCGCCACGGCTCCGGTGGCGTGTAGACCAGCACGTCCCCATCTTGCGTTTCGCCAGCGAACTCATACAGCAGTTGATAGTCGCCCTCCGTACCTTTCCCCAGCACGCGGTGGACAGTGTAGCCGTTCGGGTACTGTGCGACGGTGAGACGAATGCCCGTCACGGTCGTCGGCGCTCCGAGGTCAATCGCAATCCATTGCGGGGCGTCGTCGCCGGAATTCCAGACAGTATCGACGTCGCCGTCGAAGGCGTTTTCCGGCGGGTCGCTGGGGAGGGATGCCGAAGCGTTGATCCCTGTTGGGGATGTGGAGCCGGTTTCGGTCGCTGCGTCCGTTCCCGGACACAAACTGGCGTGTTCGTCCGAACAAAACTCCACGCGCCCGCCGACCATCGTCATCCAGACCTGGAGGTTGATGATGTCGTTGGGGTCTATCGCCGTCGGGTCGTCCGAAACGAGGATCAGGTCGGCGAATTTTCCTGCTTTCAGGCTGCCCGCTTCCTCATCCCGAAAGAGGGCGTAGGCGGCGTTGATGGTCATCATCGGCAGCGCCTCGTCCACGGTGATGCGATGGGCGGCCAGCCAATCCGGCGGGGTGCAGATGCTGCCATCCTCGTCGATTTCCTGGCGGGTCACGTAACTGTATAGGTGAAGAAAGGGGTTCAAGTCAGCATACGGGAAATCGCTGTGCCAGGCCACTGGCAGGTCGGGGTTGGCGTCCAGAAAGGCGCGCCAGTTTTCCAGCCAGGGCATCGGCTCCGCCCCAAAATACGAACTGTAGTAACTGTCGTTCACCTCGGCGCAGGTCGGGTATTCTCCCCAGGCGATGGGAACAATCCCGATTTCGGAATAGCGCCCCAACAAATCGGGACGGGCAAAGGGGTTATGTTCGATGCGGTGACGCGACGTGTTCGGCTCGCCGCCAAGGGCGAATTCGATCGCGTTCTGGGCCTGCTCGATGGCCAGGTCTCCCTGGGCGTGGATGGCAACCTGATAGCCCGCGTTTTGGATATCCGCCACCACCTGATTTAATTCGTCCTGGGTAAACCACAGGTCCCCATTGCCTCCGCCGGGGTAACCAGTGCTCAAGGCTGCTTTTCCGCAGACCCCGCCGTCGGCAAAGATTTTCACGCCGCCGATGCGCAGCATCTCCCCAGGCTCGCGGGTGGGCGGGTGTTCTTTGTACCAATCTCCCTGGATGACGCCGCAAGGATCGGTGTAGATCAAGTATAAACTGGTGCGCAGGCGTAGTTTGCCCGCCTGTTGATAGGCTTGCATCTCGTCCAGGAACTCTGGCGTGACGAACATATCCGCGAAAGTCGTGATGCCATATTCCAGGGCCTGCTGCTGGGCCTGGTCTATGTCCATGCCCGCCGAGCCAGCGTCGTTGAACAGGTGACTGTGCGCGTCGATGAACCCGGGCATGATGGTGCGCCCCTGCAAGTCGATGACCTGCGTCGCCGGGCCGCCGTAAGCGAGGATATCCGCCTCGCTCCCGACCGCCAGAATTCTCTCCTCTTTGATGGCGATGGCCTGCGCGGCGGGTTGGTCAGGCTCCATGGTCAGGATTGTGCCGTTGTAAAAAATGATATCGGCAGTCTCGGTAATGTCCGGAGCTTCCGTTGGGACCGTTGCTACCGTTGGCGGTAAACTCGTTTCAGTTGCGGTTGGCGGCAAAAGGGAGGGAGTTTTTGTTGGTGTGGAGGATGGTTGGGCGCAAGCCGTGAGAACCACCGATACCAGAAAGCCCAAGCTGATTATCTTCGGTCGTATCCGCATATTTTCTCCTTGGGCGCATTGATGAAATTTGATGGCAGTTTTCTTGTTGTCGGCGCGATCAGGGTCTCCACCCGATCAGTTCCGGAGCGTTCAGGTCTAAGTCCACACAGGTTACATCCTGTCCGGACGAGATGCAGGTCTCGCTTGTCAGAAGCTGGCCCTGATAAGCGATGCGCTCCCCGGCAAGGTCCCAGACCGGATGCATGTACTTCATCTGTGCAACGGATATGTATTCGCCAGTTTCAAGATCGTAAAAATAAATATCCCCGTCGCTGTTGAGAAAAAGGATTTTCTGCCCATTTGGCGACCAGGATGGAGGGCTAAAATGACTATAAGCGTCAACCCGCCCAGCCCTGTCCGTGCGAACCGGCGGCTCCAGTTTTTGGAGATTACTTCCATCCGCGTCAACAATATAGAGCTGGGCCATGTGATCCAGGACGTCGCCATCCAGAAAACGTTCTAAAAAGAAAATCCGGCTCCCGTCAGGCGACAAGCGCATCATGCCGATGATCCCGGGGAAGGTCAGCAGGGTTTTGGCGTCGCCGCCATCGGCATTGATCTCCCGAATTTCGCTGGCGAATGACGAGGGATCTGTTTCGTTTCTGTTCACGTTCACAAAGAGAATTTGCCTGCCATCCGGCGACCAGTTTGCGGATGATCTTGGTACATACCACGCGGATGGCACATCTGCCAGCGAGTATAAGTCCGTCCCATCGGCATTGATGACGTAAATCTTGCCATCGCTAGTGAAAGCAATCCGCCTGCCATCCGGTGACCAAACTGCATTGCTGACTTTG
>JAADGN010000054.1 GCA_013152325.1 Chloroflexota bacterium | reverse complement strand
AAACCCCGGTTGCGCACAAGAACTTCAGCATGTTTTTTGCCGCGCCGGCGCCAGGAAATCTGGTCACTGCCAAACAGTTTACCTCTCCCGCTGCGGGAGAGGTAGTTGGCTTCAGCTGACTTTCATGACCTGAGGCAGGACTTTAGTCCGCCGAATGGCTTACCCAAAGGTGTCCGGCGCCAGGTTTTCTATTCTTTCAGTTTTACGTAAAACAGCGTCGAGCCGTTGGCCTCTTGCGCGCGTACTTCGAAATAGGTTTTGTAATTCTTGATCAGGCGGGAAAGTTGTTTGTGCCCATACGTGCGCGGGTCGAAAGCGGGGTCGAGTTGGTAGAGCGCGTTGCCGATCATGGCTAGCGAGGCCCAGCCATCTTCCCGCACGGCCATGTCGAAGGCCTGCTTGAGCATCGGTATTGGCTCCGGTTCTTCCTTCTTCTTTTTGCTGGTCGACTTCGTTGAACGGGATTTGGTCGTTTTGGGCGTCGGGGTCAGGTTTTCGGTGTAAACGAACACATCGCAGGCATTGACGAAGGGCTTGGGCGTCTTCTTCTCGCCAATGCCCATCACGAAGATGCCCGTCTCGCGGATGCGTGTGGCGAGACGGGTGTAATCGCTGTCGCTGGAGACCAGGCAGAAGCCATCCACCACGTTGGAGTGCAGGATGTCCATGGCGTCGATGATCATGGCGCTGTCGGTGGCGTTCTTGCCAACTGTGTAGCGGAACTGCTGCACCGGCTGGAAGGCGTGATAATTCAAGATATTCTTCCAGGAATTCATGCTGGAGGTTGTCCAGTCGCCGTAGATACGGCGTACGGTGACCTGGCCGTACTTGCCGGCCTCGACCAGCATTTGCGGCAGCAGGCTGGCCTGTGCGTTGTCGCCGTCGATCAAGATGGCAATCTTGCGGCGGGGGATTTGTTCTTCAGTCATGTTCCTATTATACCCGTTCTTGATGACTTTACTGCGGATTATTTTCCATTCCTTCTCATCCACTCTCGACACTTTTTCGTCCTTTACACAATCTTCACGCCCGCTTCACACTCCTTTTCAATCGCTCTGGCACAATAAGTCCGGTAAAATATGCGTGGAAGATATTGTTATCGTTTTGGAGAATTCTATGCCCAACGCCAAAATCCTGGTCATCGACGACGAGCCGAGCATTGTTAACCTGGTCACGGCCTATTTGAAGCCGGAAGGTTACGAAGTCTACACAGCGGAGGACGGCCCCTCCGGGCTGAAGGCCGCCCGCGCGTTCAAGCCGGATCTGATCGTCCTGGACGTCATGCTGCCCGGCATGGACGGCATCGAGGTGCTGACCCGCCTGCGCCGCGAATCGGACGTCTACGTTATCTTGCTGACCGCCAAGACCGAGGAGACCGACCGAGTCGTCGGCCTGACCATCGGCGCGGACGATTACGTCACCAAGCCGTTCAGTCCGCGCGAACTGGTGGCGCGCATCAAGGCCGCGTTGCGCCGCCTCCAGGGCGGCGGTACGGCGGCGGGTGACGTGCTTTCCTTCAAGCACGTTCGCATTGACGTCGCGGCGCGGCTCGTCACGGTGGATGATCGACCGGTCGAGTTGACCGCTATTGAGTTCGACCTGCTCAAGGCGCTGGCGGAGAACCGCGGCCGCGTCCTGACGCGCGAGCAATTGCTCGATAAAGTTTGGGGCGGTTCGTACTATGGCGAGATGCGCGTGGTGGACGTCCATTTGGGACACGTCCGGCAAAAACTGGGACGCGACGGGCTGATCGTCACCGTGCGAGGCGTGGGGTACCGCTTCGAGGATGAGACGCTATGATTGAATTTATCCGCCGTCGCCTGGGTGTAAAGCTCTTTCTGTCCTATTTGGCCGTGATCATGATCGGCGTACTCATTTTGGGAGTCGCAACTGAGTTCACTGTTCCGACGGCATTCAACCGTCATTTGGGCATGATGGACCAGATGATGGGCAATGGCGGGATGACCATGGGCGCTGGGCCCGGAGGGGGGGCGGGTCCTGGGTATGGCCAGGGCAATGGCTATGGAAGCGAGCTTTATCAGAATTTCCGGGCTTCTTTTGGCGAGGCCCTGGTGCTGGCTGCGCTGGCCGCAATGGCTGTTGCGCTGGTTGTCAGCCTGATCTTCAGCGGCAGCGTGGTCGCGCCGGTGCGCGCCATGATGACCGCCAGCCGCCGTATTGCGGAAGGCCATTACGACGAACGCGTTCAGGGCGGCCGTTCGGATGAGCTGGGCCAACTGGCGCACAGTTTCAATCAGATGGCCGGGCAATTGGAGCAGGTCGAGGCCCGCCGTCGTCAACTGATCGGCGACATTACGCACGAGCTGCGCACTCCGCTGACAGCCATCAAAGGCTCGATGGAAGGGCTGATGGACGGCGTCCTGCCTGCCTCGCTGGAGACCTACCAACAGGTTCACCAGGAAGCCGACCGCCTGAGCCGTCTGGTGGACGATCTGCAGGAACTCAGCCGCGTCGAGGCCGGGGCGTATGAAATGGATCTGCGTCCCGCGGACATCTCGGTCCTGGTGGGGACGGTCGTCAAGAGGCTGGGATACCAATTCGACGAAAAGCGTGTCGGACTCAGGGCCAGCCTGTCTCCGGACCTGCCGCGTGTCCTGGCCGACAACGACCGCATCATCCAGGTGCTGACCAATCTGGTGGGCAATGCGCTGCATTACACGCCCGCCGGCGGCGAGGTGACCATCCGCGCCGAGCGGCAGGGCGGCGAAGTCCACGTGACGGTCGAGGATACGGGCATCGGCATTCCCCCGGAGCATTTGCCGCACATCTTCACCCGCTTCTACCGCGTCGACAAGTCGCGTTCACGACATGCGGGCGGCGGCAGCGGGATCGGCCTGACGGTTGCCAGGCACCTGGTCGAAGCTCACGGCGGCCGCATCTGGGCCGAAAGCGAGGGGCGAGGCAGGGGCAGCGCTTTCACGTTCACGCTGCCGGTAGCGGGGTAGTTTTTTTTTGGCTATTTCACCTAATTGGGGATTGAAATTTTCGGCAAAGTGTGGCACAATAAGCTTACCCGTCGCTGGGTGCCCCCCTCACCCAGCGGCGGGTACTTTTTTTGGGGGGATCGCGCCGCATCTGGTCAGCTTGCCGAGCGGGCGACATACGTCAGGATGGCGACAAAATGCGCCGCCGCTCCCAGGATGACGAAGACGTGCCAGACTTCGTGGAAGCCGAATGTCCCTGGTACGAAGTCCATTTTCTTGGTGATGTAGATGATCGCCCCGAACGTGTACGCCAACCCGCCGATGAGCAGCCAGGTCAATGCGCCGGCGGGAAGGGTGGCCAGCATCTCTTTGGTGGCAGCGACGATCATCCAGCCCATGATCAGGTAGACGCCGGCGCTGACCCAGCGCGGCGCGTTGATGACGAAGACCTTGACGCCGATGCCGATCGCGGCCAGCGACCAGATGATCGAGAGCAGTCCCCATTTCCAGAAGCCGGTGAAGGCGTTGACGCAGAAGGGGGTGTACGTCCCGGCGATCAGCAGGTAAATGGCAGAGTGGTCGACCTTGCGCAAAACCTGGGTTATTTTTGGCGAAGAGACAACCATGTGATAGGTTGCGCTGGAGGCGAACATGACGATCAGGCTGACGCCATAGACGATCAGCGAAACTTCTTTGGCCGTATTTCCCCAGGCAACGACGACAAGGTAGATCAGGCCGAACGTCGAGACGATGGCCGCGACGAGATGGGTCAGCCCGCTGACGGGGTCACGCAATTTGTCTTTGAGCATGTGTTTGTGTTCCTTTTTTGTTGACGATGCATTAGGCTGGCTTGCTTGCCAATACGATCAATACTGTGCTGGATCGGTTGTCTATCCGCTCGGCGCTGACTTGGAAACCGGCCTTGGCGAAATGTGCGATCAGCCGCTCGTTGACTGCGCCGACCGGACCGGCGGCCTGCCCTGTTATGCGGAACAGCCAGGCCATGAAGCGTTCGGTCAGGCCGCGCCCGGTGAGCCATGCCGCCGGCAGGACGACGAACCGTCCGCTCGGCGACAGGACGCGGTACACCTCGCCCAGCGTGCGCGGGTCGAGGAGATATTCGGACGGGAAGGTGGCGACAACGGTCTGGAAGGTGGCGGCAGGGAAGGGCAGTTGTTGCGACAGGCCGCGCGTCAAATTTGTCTGCGGGTACCCGTGACGGGCCAACCGTTTGGCGGCCAGGGACCCCATTTGACGGGATTCGTCCAATCCGACGGCGATCAGGCCGAGGTCCCGGAGCGAGCGTTGCAAATGCCCGGGGCCGTGCCCCAGTTCCAGGACGTGCGTCCCCTCCACGTATGGCAGGACAGCCTTGATCCAGGTCGTCCAACGGCCGAGGGAGACTGTCGCTGCTACCAGGTCGTACGTCCGGGCGAAGGGGTGATAGAGCAGGTGGAAGAGGGCGCGCAGGGCAGGCTGAAGGGGGCGCATGGAAATAAAAGAAGGGCTTGACCGCTGTCGTGGTCAAACCCTCTTGATTGGCTGGGGTGTTTTACGCCTCGGCGGTCGAAGATTTGTCGGATTTTGCAGGTTTGGCGGCTTTGCCGGACTTGCGGGGTTTCTTGGCAACGGCGACTACCTCTTTGCTGCGCTCTACGACTTCCTGGCCGCGCGCTTGCAGCTCTTTGGCGAGCTCGTCGGCGCGGGCGCGGGCCTCGGCGGCTGCGGCCTCGGCGCGGGCTACGGCTTCTTCAGCCGATTGGGCGGCTTTGTCACGGATTTCGATGCCGCGCTCTTTGAGCAGGGTGCGCGTTTCCTCGCCGGACTGGGGCGCAAACAGCAGAGCCGCGACTGCGCCGGTCAAACCGCCGACAATAAACCCAACCAAAAATGCTCCAAATTCATCACGATCGGACATGGTTCTTTCTCCTTTTCCAAGATTGGCGAATCAATTAGCGGCGTTTCATTCCGAGCAATTCTAACACACGTTGCAAACCGGCCAGGGATGCGTTCAGTTTGATGACCGGCTCAATCACATTTTCGCTCAGGAAGGTGGTCGTGCCGCGCAATGTGTTGACGGTCTCGTTGGTGGCGTCCAGGATTGGCTTGACCTCGTTTTGCAGTAGATTGATCAGGCTGGCAATTTGAACGATCAGGACGATAAGCGCTGCGCCAATGACCAGCGATTCCAACGCCATAAAGATGATAAATATGTCGCGAATGCGCTCGGTGGGGGTGCCGGGTTGGAGCAGCGCGACGATGGCCGCGATGATGCCTGCCAGAAACAGGATTGCCAGCAGGACGACCACGATCAATATTGTACGCTGGCTGCCCGAGGTTTTCTCCTCGGGAACAGTTGTTCCGACTTGTGGTATTTGTGCGTTCTCTTCAGCCATGCATAGATTATAGCATACTCCCGATTCGCCAGCTCGTATTTCCTACGCCCACTTGCACTCCATTTTATCGAATTATCGAAAAATTTACATTTTTGTCTTGACTGGGCTTCACGATTCTGGTATCCTTAATCTACCGACCGTTCGGTAGGTTTATGATGATGACAAGAGACCAAATCCTCGACGCTGCCGCTCAAATATTCCGCCAGAAGGGCTATCATGCTGCCTCGATGCAGGACATTGCTGCGGCGGTCAACCTTCAGAAGGCCAGCCTATATCACCACGTTTCGAGCAAGCAGGAGATTTTGCTGGCCCTGCTGGACCAGGCCCTGGAATTGCTCTTCGAGCGCATTTCGGAAGTTTCCAATCAGAGCCTGGCTCCCGATGAAAAATTGCGCCAGATGATGCGCGCCTATCTCAAGGCGATGACCGACCATTTTGACCTGGCTACGGTTCTGCTGCTCGAACATCGTTCGCTCGAGCCAAAGCTTCACGCCCGCCACATTCCGAACCGCGACCGGTTCGAGGCATTGTGGCGGGACGTTATTAACGAGGGGCTGGATGCAGGCGCCTTCCAGTGTTCTGACCCGGCGTTGACGGTGCGCGGCCTGCTGGGCGTGATGAACTGGACGATCACTTGGTATCGCCCAAACGGGGCGCTGACCATTGAGCAGATCGCCGACCAGTTCGCTTCACTCTTCCTGGACGGGCTGCGGAGGCGTTAGGTGGAGCCCATTCCCTCGACGAAAATACCGCACACTTTCAAGGTTTTCACCACCGCGGGCGGCGCGCGCATCTACCGCATCCCGTTGAAGGCCTTTCCGAATTTCTGGGTCTACGCGTACCTGGTTTTTGTGGATGGTTTCCGCGTATTGATCGATACCGGTTCCGGGTTCGGCGACTCGAACGTCGATCTGGAGGCTGGCTTCGAACAGGTGCGCGTCGAGACGGGCGAAGCCTTCCGCATCGAAGACCTGACCCACATCCTGATCACGCACGGTCACATTGACCATTTTGGCGGGCTGACGTTTTTGCACGAACGCACCCAGGCTCGCATCGGCATCCACGAACTCGACTTGCGCACCTTGACCAATTACGAAGAACGCATTGTGGTTGTCGAGCGCCGTTTGCTGAACTATCTGCTTGAAGCCGGCGTATCGAAGGCGCGTTGTGAAGCGATCATGACAATGTATCGTTTCAACAAATCGCTCTTCAACTCGGTGCCGGTCGACTTTACCTACGAGGCCGTGGGCATGCAGCTCGGACCGTTTGAGTTCCTGCACGTGCCCGGACACTCGCCCGGCCATGTCGTTATCCGGCTGCACGATTTCCTGTTCAGCGGCGACCATGTCTTGAGCCGCATCTCGCCCCATCAGTGGCCGGAACGATTGACTTTGCACACCGGCCTGGAACACTACATCGATTCATTGTGCCGGCTCGAAGCGTGGGACACCGGAGCGACCCTGACCCTGGGCGGACACAACGACCCGATTGAGGATTTGCCCGCCCGGCTGGGCGAGATCCGTCGCGTCCATGCCGAGCGGCTGCAAAAGGTGCTCGAGATCCTGTCCGAGCCGCACACGATTGCCGAAGTCTCGCGGGCGTTGTTTGGCAAGGTTAGCGGCTATAACGTGCTGCTGGCGGTCGAGGAGACCGGCGCACACGTGGAATATCTCTACCAGCGCGGTTTGCTCGGCATCGACAATGTGCACGAGTTGGAAGCGCAAGCCGTGCCCGTTCGTTATCAACGCTTGAATGATCCGGTCGCAGCCCAGGTGAAACCCTGTTGCTGAGGCCGGTTGGTAAGCCGGGGGTCGCGGACCCCGTCCAAATAATAAGTGCCCAAATACTGTAATTTAGGAGGAGCCATGTATTCTTTTGAACCGTCTGAAGAACAAAAAATGTTGATCGACGCGGTCAGTCGCTACGCCGTCAACGATTTGCGGGCGGCAGCGCACGATGCGGAAGAGGAGAGCAAACTGCCGCAAAGCGTCGTCAGCAAGGGTTGGGAGATGGGGGTGCTCCAGGCCTCTATTCCGGAGGGGTACGGCGGCTTTGGCGAGCATTCTGTCGTGACCGGCGTGCTGGCTGCCGAAGAGATGGCCTATGGCGATTTGGCCGGGACTCTGGCCGTGATGACGCCGGGGCTGTTCGTTTTGCCGATCTTGCTGGGGGGCACGGAAGAGCAGAAGCAGCAGTATATCCCGCCTGTCATCGAAGCTGACTGGCAGCCCTACACCGCCGCGCTGATCGAGCCGTCCTTCGACTTTGACCCCAATGAGTTGAAGACCACGGCCAAAGCTGACGGCGACGACTACGTCCTGACCGGGGAGAAGACCTACGTCCCGTTCGCGAAGGATGCCGAGGCGATGATCGTCTACGCCAACCTGGACGGGGCGACGCAGGGCTTCATCGTACCCAAGGGCGCGGACGGCTTGGCCGTCGGCGAGGAGCGCATCAAGTTGATGAGTTTGAATGCGCTGCCGTTGTACAGTCTCAAACTGGAGGGCGTTCGTGTTCCGAAGGCCAACCGGCTGGGCGGCGAAGCAGGCCACGACATGGGGCCGATCCTGGCGGCCAATCGGGTTGCCCTGGCGGCGTTGGCCGTTGGTGTGGCCAAAGCGGCTTTCGAGTACTCGCGCGATTACGCCAAAGAGCGCGAGGCGTTCGGCGTGAAAATCGCCCAGAAACAGGCTATCGCTTTCATGTTGGCCGAAATGGCGACCGAGATCGAAGCCATCCGCCTGTTGAACTGGGAGGCGGCCTGGAAGCTGGATGTCGGCAAGGAAGACGCCGCCAAAGACGCTTATCTGGCCGCGACCGGCGCGGTGGACATGGTCATGATGGTCACCGACCGCGCTGTCCAGATTCTGGGCGGGCACGGCTACATCCGCGAGCATCCGGTCGAGATGTGGATGCGCAATGGACGCGGCTTTGCCACGTTCACCGGTCTGGCCATTGTTTAGTGGAGATAGGAGGACGACATGATTGAATTTGAAACCCCCAAACCGATTGCCCAACAACAATATGTCTTGCAGACCGTTGCCGAGAACATGATGCGCCCGGTCTCGCGTTACTTTGACGAGCACGAGCACGAGATCCCCTGGGATTACATCAATTTCATGCACCAGGCCATGAAGGCTTCCGGCGCTGGTTCATTGGCCCCGAAAGATGAAAAGAAGGAACAGGACCCCAACAAACCCAAGCGCCCGCCGATTGGTTACCAGTTGCTGGCGCACATGTTGGAGATCATTTCCTGGGGCGATGTGGGCATGTACCTGGTCACACCGGGCGGCGGACTGGGCGCGGCGGCTGTACAGGCCGCAGGCTCGCCGGAGCAGAAGAAGAAGTTCCTGGCGCGCTTTGCGGGCGAGAAACCGACCTTCGCCGCCATGTGCATGACGGAAGCCAACGCCGGCTCGGACACCTCCGCCATTCGCACGACAGCCGTCCTGGACGAGAAGACCAACGAGTGGGTGTTGAACGGCGAGAAGATTTTCGTCACCGCTGGCGACAAGGCCCTGACCGAGTACGAACAGTCTGGCAAGGGCTTCATCGTGGTCTGGGCGACGATCGACCCCGAGGCAGGACGCGCCGGAATGCGCTCCTTCGTCGTCGAGGCCGGGACGCCGGGCGTCAAGGTCACCAAACTGGAACACAAACTGGGCATCCGCTGCTCCGACACGGCGTCCATCGTTTTGCAGGATGCGCGTGTACCCTATGACCACATCCTGGGCAGCCCGACTGTCGAGAAGACGACCAAAGGCTTCAAGGGCGCCATGGCGACCTTCGACGCGACCCGTCCGCTCGTGGCCGCGACCGGTATCGGCGTGGCGCGCGCCGCTCTCGAAGAGGTCAAAAAGATGTTGGCCGAACAGGGCGTGGAGATCCGCTACGGCTTGCCGCGTCAGAAACTGACCAACGTTGAGCGCGAAGTCATCGATATGGAGGTCATGCTGCGTTCGGCCTGGCTGATGGTCATCAAGGCCGTTTGGATGGCGGACAATCGCAAGCCCAATGCGCTGGAGTCCTCGATGAGTAAGGTCAAGGCGGGTGACGTTGTCACAAAGATCACCCAGAAAGCCGTCGAGCTCATGGGGCCGCTGGGCTACACCCGCGATACGTTGCTCGAAAAATGGTTCCGTGACGCCAAGATCACCGATATTTACGAGGGCACTGGCCAGATCAACCGTCTGGTCGTGGCCCGACACATTCTTGGTTATCGCGGGCGCGATTTGCGGTAAATTCATACCCTCATTACCCCCTCCCGCCCCTGTGGGGCTCCCTTTCCTTTTTTCCCAGCGGGAGAGAAAGGGGAAGGGAAGGGGTGGGGGTTGTGAGGGCAGATAAGGAGGCGACATGACATACCAAGTGAACAAGGCTGTTGTGATCGGCGCGGGGACGATGGGCGCCGCCATCGCAGCCCATCTTGCAAACGCCGGCGTCAGCGTAACGTTGTTGGACATTGTGCCCAACAAATTGACGCCAAAGGAAGAAAAGGCCGGCCTGACGCTCAAAGACAAGGCTGTCCGCAACCGCATCGTGGACGAGGGCCTGAAGCGGGCGATGAAATCCCGCCCGGCGTCGTTCTTCTCGTCCGACCAGCACGCCCTGGTTTCGACCGGCAACCTGGAAGACGATTTTGACGTGGTCGCCGATGCGGACTGGGTCATCGAGGTCATCATCGAAAATCTGGAGATCAAGCGGAAGTTGATGGCGCGTATCGACAAGATTCGCAAACCGGAGGGCATTGTCAGCACGAATACATCGGGCATTCCGGTGGCGTCCATTGCCGAAGGTCTCTCGGACGGCTTCCGCAAGCACTTCCTGGGGACGCACTTCTTCAATCCGCCGCGCTACCTGAAACTGCTGGAACTGATTCCCGGCCCGGATACCCTGCCGGAGGTGATGGACTTCATCTCCTGGTTTGGCGAGTACCGGCTGGGCAAGGGCATCGTGCTTTGCAAGGATACGCCCAACTTCATCGGCAACCGCATTGCCTTTGGCACCGGGGCTTTTGCGCTGCATTACATCCTTGAAAATGGCTATACCGTCGAAGAAGTGGATGCGATCACCGGCCCGGCGATGGGACGTCCCAAGACGGCCACCTTCCGCCTGATCGACCTGGTGGGCATTGACGTTTGGGATCACGTTGGCAAGAACCTGGCGCCGGCCATTCCGCACGACAAGTACGCACAACCCTACCTGACTTCCGAGAAGCCCAATGCGCTGATCGAAGGCATGATCGAGCGCGGCTGGCTGGGCAACAAGACCAAAGTTGGCTTCTACAAACGCGTCAAGACGCCCGAAGGCAAAAAAGAATTTTGGGTGCTCGACCTGGAAAAGATGGAACACGTCCCGCCGACCAAGCCCAAGTTCGAGTCGATTGGCAAGGGCAAAGGCATTGAAGACCTGGGCGAACGTCTGAAGTTCCTGCTCAGCGCGGACGACAAGGCGGCCAAGCTGGTACAGGCGTTGACCTACCAGGGCTTCCAGTATGCTTCGGCGCTGCTGCCCGAAGTGGCCGACACCGGCAAACCGATTGACGATGCCATCCGCTGGGGTTTCGGTCACAAGGCCGGTCCGTTCGAAATTTGGGACATGCTCGGCGTGGCGGAGACGGTCGAGCAGATGACTGCCGCGGGCTTCGCGCCTGCCGATTGGGTGCTGGACATGCTCAAGTCGGGACACGAATCGTTCTACCAGTATGAGGACGGGAATATCGTCGGCGTGTACGACGTCTCGAAGAAGGACTACGTCCGCATCGCGCGCAGCCCGGGCCTGATCCTGCTCAAGGAGCAGAAAGTCATCTCGAAGAACGCCGGCGCGACCCTGTACGACATGGGCGACGGCGTGGCCTGCGTGGAATTCCACACCAAGATGAACGCCCTCGACGACGACATCTTCCAAATCCTGACCGAGGGCCTCGACCGGACGGAGAACGAATTTGCCGGTCTGGTGGTGGGCAACGAAGCGGATAACTTCAGCGCGGGCGCGAACCTGTTCATGGTGGTGATGGCTGCCCAGCAAAAGATGTGGGACGCGCTTGACGAGATGGTGCGCAAATTGCAAGACCTGAATATGCGGATGCGCTATTCGCCAAAGCCGGTTGTGATTGCGCCGGCGGGATTGGCGCTGGGCGGCGGCTGCGAGGTGACGATGCACGCCAGCCGCGTGGTGGCCGCCGGCGAGTTGTATATCGGCCTGGTGGAACTGGGGGCGGGCGTTATCCCCGCTGGCGGCGGCACGAAGGAGATCATGCGCCGCGTCATCAATCCGGCCATGCGCATCGCCAACATGAACGTTCTGCTGCCTTTGCAGCAGGCCTTCCTGCAGATCGGTCAGGCCAAGGTTGCCACCAGCGCAAGCGAAGCGCGTCAGATGGGCATCCTGGGCCCCGCCGACCGCATTGTGATGAACCGTGATCATTTGCTGGCCGAGGCCAAGAAGGAAGTTTTGCACATGGTCGCGACCGGCTACGCACCGCCTCCGCCGGAGAAGGTCTACGCGGCGGGACGCGACATGCTGGGCGCGCTGGAGGTCGGCGCGTATATGTTCAAGGAAGGCAAGTACATCACCGAATACGATATGCACATTGCCAACAAACTGTCGTACGTTTTGAGCGGCGGCGGATTGAGCAAGCCGACCTGGGTCAGCGAGCAATATATCCTCGACCTGGAACGCGAGGCGTTTGTCTCGCTGTGCGGCGAAGAAAAGACACAGGCGCGCATGTGGAGCCTGCTCAATACTGGCAAACCGCTGAGGAACTAGCGTTGACAGTTGGAAGGAGTGAATTATGGAAATGCGAGATGCTGTAATTGTTGCCGCTGTGCGGACGCCGGTTGGCAAGGCCAGGCGCGGCGGTTTGGCGACAGTCCGCTCTGACGAGATGGCTGCTACGGTCGTCAAGGAGCTGCTGAAGCGCGCCCCGGCATTGGATCCGGCCGAGGTCGACGACGTCATCATCGGCTGCGCTTTCCCCGAGGGGGAGCAGGGGATGAATATGGCCCGTTTGGTCGCCCTGCAGGCCGGACTTCCCGTGAGCGTCCCGGCGGAGACGATCAACCGTTTCTGCTCGTCGGGCGTGCAGTCGATTGCCCATGCGGCCTTTGCCATTATGTCCGGGCAGATGGAGGTTGCCATCGCCGGCGGCGCTGAGTCGATGTCGATGGTTCCGATGACGGGCTATAAATTTGCCCCCAACCTGGACCAGGTGGAAAGCGCCCCGGAGGCGTTCACCAACATGGGCCTGACCTCTGAAAACGTGGCTGAGAAATACAACATCAGCCGCGAAGATCAGGACGCCTTTGCGCTGCGCTCGAATCAGAGGGCGGCCGCGGCGGTGAATTCCGGCCGCTTCGACCCTGAGTTGATCCCGATTGACGTCGAAGTCAAGGAGATTGGCCCGGACGGCAAGCCGCGCGTGCGCAAATTCACCGTTTCGCGCGATGAAGGGCCGCGTGCCGACACGAGCATGGAAGCGCTGGCGCGTTTGCGCCCGGCCTTCAAGGAGGGCGGTTCGGCGACGGCGGGGAACTCTTCGCAGATGTCGGACGGCGCGGCGGGCGTGATCATCATGTCTGCGGAGAAGGCCAAAGGGTTGGGCCTGAAGCCGCTGGCGCGTTTCGTGGCCTTTGCGGTTGGCGGCGTCCCGCCGGAGCTTATGGGAATCGGCCCGACGGTGGCCGTCCCGAAGGCGCTCGAGATGGCCGGCTTGACGCTGGAAGACATTGATCTGATCGAGTTGAACGAGGCTTTTGCCTCCCAGTCGCTGGCTGTGATCCGCGAACTTGGCCTGAACGAGGAGATCACCAACGTCAACGGCGGCGCGATCGCGCTCGGCCATCCGCTCGGCTGCACCGGCGCGAAACTGACCACGCAGATCATCTACGAGATGGCGCGGCGCAAGTCGAAGTATGGCATGGTGACGATGTGCATCGGCGGCGGCATGGGGGCCGCGGCGATATTCGAGAATTTACAATAAAACATGTCGTTGCGAGGACGAAAGCCCGAAGCAATCCCGGAGAACAAACAGGAGATTGCTTCGGCTGCTCTGCAGCCTCGCAATGACGCGCTAAGTTTGTAGTAACGGCTTCGCGTAGCACCCTGTCAGGGTCAGCCGTCAAGCAGCGACTAAAAGTCGCTACTACGCATTTTTCGGACAGGTTCTAAAAGGAGACTAACCAATGGCACTTACAATCAAAGCTCTGATGGAAAAAATGCCGGATGCATTCATCCCGGAAAAGGCCCCCGGCCTGGATGCGGTCATCCAGTTCCACTTTACCGGCGACGAGGCTGGCGACTGGTACGCGGCCATCAAGGATGGCAAGGTGGAAGTCAAAGAAGGCGTTCACGAATCCCCCAAGATGACGCTGACCGCCGACTCCGGCGACTATGTCAAAATCTTTACCGGCGAACTGGACGGCATGGCCGCCTTCATGCAGGGCAAGCTCAAACTGGCCGGCGACCTGAACCTGGCGATGAAGTTGACGCAGATGTTCAAAGTTCGATAACAGGTTTGCGAAAAACAAAAAAGGGACGCTTCTCCGAGAGGAGGGCGTCCCTTTTTTGTTTACGGGTTGCAGGTTGGCAGGTCAAAGAGCATGTTCGTAATTTGTAACCTTAACTTTCCAACCTGTAACCGTTAAACTCCCAGCCACTGCGACGTGGCGCGGGCCAGCTCGCTCAGCGGCGCGACCTGCACGGTGCATTGCGGCAGCGATTCGATAAAGAGCCGCCCATATTGCTTGCTCTGCACGCGGCGGTCGAAAATGACGACCACGCCGCGATCATGTTGCGTGCGGATCAGGCGCCCGAATCCCTGCCGGAATTTCAGGATCGCTTCGGGCAGGTAATACTGGTAAAAGGCGTCTTCGTACGTCTCCGAGCGGGCCGCGATCAACGGATCAGACGGCACGTCGAAGGGCAGCTTGGCAATCGTCACTACCGACAAGGCGTCGCCGGGGATGTCCACGCCCTCCCAAAAGGAGCGCGTGCCCAGCAGCACTGCCTGCTTGGAGGTCTTGAAGGTCTCCAGCAGGGCGTTGGGCGAAGCGCCCTCGCCCTGTTCGTAGACGTAAATGCCCTCGTCGGCCAGCGGCCCCGTGATGGAGCGTGACGTCCGCCGCAGTTGCGAGTAAGACGTGAACAGCGCCAGCATCCGCCCGCCGGCGGCGCGGGCAAGTTGGGTCAGGGCGCGCTCAACGGCCTGGTGATAGCCGCGCGCGTTCGGTTCCGGGATGTCGCTGGGCAGGAAGAGCAGCGTCGAGCTTTCGTAATCGAAGGGCGAGCCGAGCGCCATCACCTCGGCGTCCGCCGCGCCCAGCGTGTTGCGCATGTAATCGAATGAGCCATGCGTGGTCAGCGTGGCGGAAGTCAGGATGACGCTGTTCTTCTTGTGCCAGATATGTTCCTCGATCAGGTCGCCGATGTGCAGCGGCGCGGCTTGCAGCGACAGCCGGTTGTTGTTCGGGTGGATCTCGATCCAGTAAACCATCTTGGGCGAGGGTTTGCTGATCAGGCCGGTGACGTTACTCTCCACCTCGGCCAGGCGACGGTAGACATTGCCCAGGTCGCTCATCGCGTCCTCCAGCGTTTCGTGCCCGTCGGCATACAGGTCGGCTGCGGCCTGGTAGAGTTCTTTCAGCACGTTGAGCAGCAGGCGCAGCGTTTCGCCGGGTTCATCCCACCCGATCTCCACTTCCTCCCAGCCGGGCAGTGTGCGCGTGGCAGGCAGGATGCGCGCCTGCCAGGCGTAATTGGTGGGCGGTTTGCCCTCGCGTTGGTAGGCGGCGAACTCGCCGACCGTGTTGAAGAAGACGCGCGCCTGGTTTTGCAGACGATGCGCCAGATCGGTGGCGCGCTTGACAAGCTGCGTCAATTGGGCGAACTCGGTCGGACGCAGACCCTCGCGTGTTTCCGCCAAAAGACCGCCCAGCGCCCCGGTCGTCGAACCGCCAACCTCGCGCAAAAGGCGTTCCACGTCGTTCTCTCGCAGCCGAAAACTGAGCGCGTTGGTTGTCGCCGATTCCAGGTGATGGGCCTCGTCCACGATCAAATAGTCGTATTCCGGCAGGACGTGGCTGCCCGCGGCGACATCCGCCAGCAGCAGGGCGTGGTTGACGATCAGCAGGTGAGCGGACTGGGAGGCCTGCCGCGCCTTGTAGAACGGACACGCGCCGCCGGTGTGCTTGATGCAGGTCTCCGCCGTGCAGGCGTCGTCCTCGGCGGAGACGCGCCGCCAGATATCGCGCTCGGCGGGGCCGGTCAGGTTGATCTCGGCCCGGTCGCCGCTTTGGTTCTCCAGCAGCCAGACGAGTATCTTTGCCAGCACGCGCATCTCTTCCTTGTTGCGCGGTCCGTGGCGTCGCAGGTATCCCAGGCGGCGCGGGCAGAGGTAATTGCCGCGCCCCTTTAGCACCGAGGCGCGCAGATCCAGTCCCAGGGCCTCGCGCAGGTCGGGGATGTCTTTTTTGATGAGTTGGTCTTGCAGGTTGATGGTATTGGTCGAAATGACGACGCGCGTGTTGTTCTGTGTGGCCCACAGCGCCGAGGGGACAAGGTAGGCGAAAGATTTGCCCACGCCGGTTCCGGCCTCGACCATCAGGTGGCGTCCTACCGAGAGCGCATCGGTGACGGCCTGCAGCATCTCGACCTGCTCCGGGCGATATTCGTAGTGCTCGAAATATTTGGAGAATGGCCCGCCGTGTTCCAAAACGGAGGCGGTCTCTTCGGGGTCGAGATGGACGGGTTCGGTGACCGGCTGCAGGGGCGGATATTTCTTGTCCGGGCCGGACTCGAACAGGGGGCCGCGCGATCCGCCGCGGGCTTCTTTGGCGGAAATCCCTTCCTTGGATCGCGTCCGCGTGATCTGCTGGAAGACCCATCCGGCGTCCCACTCCAGCGGCTCGCTGAGACGGGTGATCTCGGCCAACAGATCGAGCGGCAGGTTTTCCGCCATTTCGTATAGACGCGCGAATGCGGCCTGCGTGACGCGGGCGTCGTCCAGGGCGCGGTGGGTGGCCGGGAGGGGGATGCCCAACAGTTGCCCGATCGCGCCCAGTTTGTAGCGGCTGGCGGAGGGAAGCAAAACGGCGGCCAGTTCGTAGGTGTCGATCACGTCGTTGAGCTGGAACAGGCCGTATCTTTGCAGGAAGCCGAGGTCAAAACGGACGTTGTGCCCGATGATCGGCGCATCGCCGACGAAGGCTGCAAATTCGGGCAGCACATCATGGACGTTGGGGGCATCGCGCACCATGTCGTCGGTGATGCCGGTCAATCCGCTGATGAAGCCTGAGATGTGACGGCCGGGATTGACGAGCATTTTAAATTCATCCTCAACGCGGCGTTCGTTGAAGCGCACCGCGCCGATTTCGATGATGGCGTCTTTTTTGATGTCCAGGCCGGTGGTTTCGAGGTCGAGGGCGACGAGTGTGGGCATATTGTGTGTCCGTTTTGGTGGGTGTGATGTCATTCTTTGTGGGTTACGCGTTTTCAAAGACCGCGTTGATGCGCTTGATTTCCTTCGCGGGCAGGGGCGTTTCCTTGGCTTGTTTGCGGATAAAGGGTTTCAGTTTCTTGAGCGGCATTGTGGGAACAGGGGCATCCTCAGCCTGGATGTCGGCGTTCTCATCGGTGAAGACCAGCGCGGCCTGGATGGGCGGAATTTCCTGCTCAGGCATTTGTTTGCTGAGATGGCGTTTCAACTTGTCGATCTCGGCGCCGGCTTCCAGGTCTGGCCGGCCTATGTTCTCTTGCCCAAAGAGGCGCATGTACGATTGCGCGAAACCGCCGCCTTTCACTCGCCAGCGTTTACCATCGTAGGTGATCCTGCCGCGTTGATGGTAGGGCGTGAGCACCCATATCCCGGCCGGGCCGACCAGGAGGTTGGCGACGGGCGTCGAGTAGTGATAGAGCGTGTAGTCGCCGGGCAAACCCTTCAGGCCCCGGTCGAGCTGCTCGTCCGGGCGCGGGCTGCGTCCCCAACGGTTGCCGAAGTAGATGCCAACTTGTGAAAGGAGAAAGCCGACCAGCAGCGCGCCGATGGCCAGGTTGAATTGTTCGGGCATCGTGAACGAGACGTACATGCCCGCCCCCAACACTCCCAGCGACAAAAGGCTGGTGATCTGCCCGATGCGTGCGTTGCGTTTGATAAGTTTTTCGTTGCTGACAATTTTCATGATTGTTTCCCTACACTCTCCTCAATTGCGGTACGGATGGAATCCAGGACGTTTGCTTCGGCGACCTCTTTGGCAACGCGGATGGCGTTCTTGATGGCGTTGGCGTCCGAGCGGCCGTGACCGATGAAGACCAGTCCGTCCACGCCGAGCAGCGGGGCTGCGCCCACGTCGCTGGGATCGAGCAGCTTTTTTACGCTGCCCAAGGCGGGTTTGACGAGCAGTCCGCCCAACAGGGCCAGCGGGCCGCCGCTTTTGATGGCTTCCTTGATCTTGTCCACGATCAGTTTTGCGACGGCTTCGGATGATTTGAGCATCACGTTGCCGGTGAAGCCGTCGGTGACGGCCACATCCACCGCGCCGCCGATGACTTCTTTCCCCTCCACGTTGCCGTAGAAGTTCAGGCCGGATTCCGCCAAAAGGGGATAGGTCTCTTTGACCAGTTCGGAGCCTTTCCCGGCCTCCTCGCCGTTGGAGATCAGCCCAACGCTGGGGTTTTTCACGCCGCGCGCTTTCTCGGCGTAGATGCTGCCCATAATGGCGAATTGCAGCAGAAATTCGGGCTTGCAATCCGGGTTGGCGCCCACGTCGAGCACCACGCACGAACCGGTCGCGGTGGGGAAAACAGGGGCCAGCGCGGGTCGCTTGATGCCCTTCAGGCGTCCCAGGCGGAACAGGGCGGTGACCATCGCCGCGCCGGTGTTCCCGGCGGTGACAAAGACGTCCGCGTCGCCGTTCTTGACCAGGTCGACGCCGACGGCCATCGAGTTTTTCGCATCTTTGCGGCGCGCCTTGCGGACGAGTTTGTCCCCTTTATCCTCCATGGTCAACGTCTCCGGCGCGTGGACGATGCGGATGGACAGACCGTCCGCGTTCTGTGCGTTCAACACAGGCCGGATCTGGTTCTCGTCACCGACCAGGATGATTTTTGCGCCGTATTCGCGGGCGGCCATCACGGCGCCGATCACGTCTGGCTGGGGGTGGTCGTCGCTTCCCATGGCGTCAAGGACGATTGTGGTCATAGAAAACTCCTGCAAAAAAGAGTGGTTGCGCGAATTCGCGCCTGCTGCTTGACAATGCTGTGAACGTGATTATAATACGTCTGTTTGCGCTGGTGCTGGAATTGGCAGACAGGCGTGGTTGAGGGCCACGTGCCGCAAGGCGTGCGGGTTCAAGTCCCGCCCAGCGCACCAATTAAAAGTGCCCGTCACGTTCAATGTGACGGGCACTTATTTTTTATGCCTAGTCTTCGATTTTCAATTTGCGCTCTATCCAGCGAACGCCGGCGGAAAGCAGGAGCGTCATGGAAAGATAAAGGAAGGCAACCATGTTGAAGGTTTCCAGCACGCGGAAGGTGCTGGCGCGGCGCAGGCGGCCCAGTTGGGTCAGTTCGTTGACGGCCAGCACGGTCGCCAGCGAGGAGTCTTTCAGGCAGGCGATGAAGTCGTTGCCCAGCGGCGGCAGCACCTGGCGCACAGCCTGCGGCAGGATGATGAAACGCATGGCCTGGATGTAGGTCATGCCCAGCGAGCGGGCAGCTTCCATCTGTCCCTTGCCGATGGCTTGAATGCCGGCGCGGAAAACCTCGGCTTCATAGGCTCCATAACCAAAGGCCAGCGCGATGATGGCGCGTCCTTCCATCGGGATGACTCGGATGGTGAAATCTGTCAAAGATTGGAACGTGTTGTTGTTTGGCGCAAACGAAAGCCCCCAGTTTCCAAATCCCTGTACCACGGTCACGAACACGGGGAAGAAGGCGAACGCGATGTATAGCAGCAGAACGACCAGCGGGACGCCGCGAATAACTTCAACGTAAAGGGTGGCAAGATTGTAAAGAATTGGGTTCTTGGATACGCGCGCCAGGCCTGTGAGAAGGCCGATTGTCGCAGCAATGATATAGGAGAAGAACGTGATCCGCAGGGTGGTGTAAACACCTTGCGTAAGGAACATGAAGGTGTCGTTGTAATTTTGTGATGTCAAAATGACGTAGACAACACCAAGCCCGGAAAGGATGAGCATAATTGCCCACCAGGGCCACTTGGAGATGCCTAGGTTATTTGGAATGATACCGGGTCGCTTAAGGTCTTTGGTGGATTCCATGGGTCTCTTCCCAGACTGATACGGACGGGATGGGGGCTATAAGCCCCCATCCCGCAGGTGATCAGAAACGGCCTGAAAAAGTCTTACTGGGTCAGGCCCCATTTGGCATTGAGCTGATCGAGGGTGCCATCAGCAATCATGGCCTGCAGTGCGGCGTCCACGGCATCTTTCAGGTCGCTGCCGGGCGGGAAGACGAAGGCCAGTTGCTCGTCAGAAGTGATCT
>JAADGN010000087.1:2242-4576 GCA_013152325.1 Chloroflexota bacterium | reverse complement strand
GACTGACGTCGCCACACTCGAAGCCGCCGCCAACGAGCTGATGAACGCCTGGGAACGGTCCGGATACAACCAGCGCCTCACAACCCTGATCCAGGCCGGCATCTCACTTTCAACTTTGCTTGAACCCCAAGCGGCCATCCGTGAGGTTGCAATCATCGCCCGGCAAGCTCTTCAGGCACGATTTACCTTCGCCACACTGATCGATCAAGACAGCAACTTCACGCGCGTCGCTCACGCTGGCTATGCCCCCAATCTGCTCAAGTCACTGAGTACGGAACAGGCGAGTAATGCGCTTTTGCAAACCGCGCTTAATGCATTGCAACCGTTCAGAATTCGCGATGTGCGCAAATACAAACACGCGTCGCCCATCGTGCTCGACCACAAAATGCTGCGCGGTTTGCTCGTCATCCCTGTTCGATTGCACCGCATGAGCATCGGCGCAATCTTGGCCTTCGGCAAACAAGGAGGCATATTTTTTAGCGAGAAGGACGAATCGCTTGCCAGCTTGCTTGCGTCACAAGCCGCAGCCGCCATCGAAAGCGCATGGCTTATCCAGGAACTGCGAACGACATTGAGTACAACGACTCTCCTTTACCAGTTGAGTTTCAGGGTAATTCAAGCCGAAAACCTGAAGGAAGCAGCCAGGGTCATTGCCGAGACCGCATACAAATTGGCAAAAGCCTCGGTCGCAGGCATTGTCCTCTTCAATTCCGACGAAGAAATCGAAACGGAAGTGGAAGTCAGCGCCGACGGTACGAAGACCACCGCGCAGTACCCGATGACAATGGTCGAACAAACCCTGGCTACCGGGCAGCACATCGTTTTATCCAGCGGCCAATCGTCGAGCCAGATTTACATCCCCATCCAAACCCATCTGCGGAAATATGGCGTTCTCTGGATGGAATTCACGGAGAATGAGCGCCATGTTTCAAGCCAATCAACCACGCTTCAAACCCTCACCAACCAGGCCGCCATTGCGCTGGAACGAGCCATTCTCCTCGCCGATTCGCGCAAACAGGCCGAAGAGATAAAAGCCGCTTACCGAGAATTGGAAATTACCTACGATCAAACGTTGGCCGCCCTGACATCCGCGCTGGACGCTCGCGACCGGGAGACGGAGGGACACAGCACCAGGGTTGGAAAAATCGCTTGCCGCCTGGGAAAGGATCTCGGCCTGTCGCCCACACAACTCAAGGCCCTGGCACGCGGCTCCTTGCTGCACGACATCGGCAAGATCGGCATCAGCGACACCATTCTGCACAAACCCGGCCCCCTCAACGCCGAGGAGTGGCACATCATGCGCCAACACCCAAAAATCGGCACGCAGATTGTCGCAGATATCCCATTCTTGCAGGATACACTGCCCATTATCCATTACCACCAGGAACGCTGGGACGGCAGCGGCTACCCGCTCGGCTTAAGCGGCACAGATATCCCTCTGCTGGCGCGCATCTTCGCCGTAGCCGATGCATTCGATGCCCTGACCAGCAACCGGCCTTACCGCGAGCGTATCTCGAACAAGGAAGCGCTGGAATTCCTGCGAAAGCAGGCCGGCGTCCTCTTCGACCCCGACATTGTCGCCATCTTCGACCGACTCATATCAGAAAACAGCATATCCGACATCATAGCCCTGCCATGAAAATCTCCAAATCTGAACTAGAAAAGCTCAGACCGATCTCTCCCATCTCATACCGCAAATTATTCTTGCCGACCGCGCTGGCCGCGTTGCTGATCTTGGGTATATTTCTCCTAAATGCCTTGCTAAGCGGTCAATCTTTTGAGTCAGAACCCATTATCCTGTTGTTACTCGGTTTGGGAGGCAGCATTCGTGGCATTTTTGTCTTTTACACCTTCACCCCTTCCCGCAAGCGTTCGAATTTATCGCTTTGGGTAAACGCCACTATCGCCGGGATAGGCCTGGGAGTGATAGCCGCTGTATTGCCGGAGCGCTTGTATTTTTCTGTTTACATTCTGGTGGTTCTAAACATCATCTCTGTTGCTCTCACAGCAGGCCGCAATCCATCCTACCTGATCATCCTGTTATCCTCGAGCATTCAACTGACCAGTCATGTTTCCCATTTGGACTCATACCTTGATTGGCTCCAGAATCTCGGGCTCCCCCTTTTGGCGATCATCATTACCGAAACCATTTTGCGGCTGCAAAACACTATTCGATACCACATCAAGCGCCTGGAAACCATCAACAAATTTACCCGCCAAATCGCATCGTCTATTGAAACAAAACAAGTTATCTCGCTGCTTAATGCCGCCATCCAGACAGCGCTCGAAGCCGACACCTATTTCATTGGCTTGCTGGATGGAGACCGCCTAGAC
>JAADGN010000087.1:0-2140 GCA_013152325.1 Chloroflexota bacterium | reverse complement strand
GACTTGCGCCAAGACATACATCTCGAGGATGTTGATGTACAACACATCGTCGGGAAAAACAAAGCCAGCCTGTCATGGATCGGCGTCCCGATGCAAACCGAACACATTACCGGCGTCATTGCCCTGGCCTCCTACCGCCCCAACGCCTTCGACCGGACCACCATGGAGCTTCTCGAAAACCTGACCCAGCATGCTGCTCTAGCGCTAAACAACGCCTATCATCACGAGGAAGTGGAAGAACAATCCCACATTGACAGCCTGACGGGCGCTTACAACCATGGGCACTTTCTAAAAATACTGGAACGCCACGCCGAAGATGCCCAGATCAACAACAACCGATTGAGCCTGATCATGCTTGACGTGGATTACTTCAAACAATATAACGATGCCTACGGCCACCTGGCAGGCGATGAAATTCTGACCCTGCTGGTCAAAACGATCCGGCGCTACATCAAAAGAACCGACACCGTTGGCCGTTGGGGCGGCGAAGAATTTGCCATCGCCCTGCCCAACACCAACGGGCTGCAAGCCACGCTCGTTGCCGAACGCGTCAGGGAAACGATGACCCGTCTCACCATCACAGCGCGAGAGAAAGAGAATATCCCCGTCCCCACCGTCAGCCAGGGAATTGCCGTCTTCCCCGACGAAGCCGATAAAATATTTGCCCTGATCGATTTGGCCGACCAACGCCTCTACGTCGCCAAAGGGCGCGGCCGCAACCAGATCGAACCCGGCAAGTCGCACTGGCAGCACCTGAAAACCGACCACTAGCCAAGCAACGCCTGAAACGCGGCAATCGTACGCGCCACCGCCGCGGCATCAATCCAATAATGCAGCACCAGGCGGAAACGCCGCTCGCCGGCCACGCCAATCAAAACACCGTGCGCCTGGCGCATGTGTGCTGCTACTTTCGCCGCAGGATAGGGGACGGACTCGGCCAGGTTCATGAAGATCATATTCGTGTGCGGCGTTCCCTCGTCCAGGACCAACCCCGAAACGCCCGCAAGTCCCTCGGCCAGCTTCCGCGCCCGGGCGTGATCCTCGCCCAAGCGATCCGTCATCCGCTCCAATGCGACGATGCCCGCCGCGGCCAGTATCCCGGCCTGGCGCATCCCGCCGCCCACCTGTTTGCGGATGCGGTGCGCTTTAGCGATGAACGCTCGCGACCCGCACAGCACCGATCCGACCGGCGCGCACAACCCCTTGCTCAAACAAAACGTGACCGAGTCAAACGGCGCGGCGATCTCCTTCGCCGGGACATCCAGCGCGGCTGCCGCGTTGAAAATGCGCGCGCCGTCCAAGTGCGTGGCGAGTCCACGCTCACGCGCCAACTCCCCCACCTGACGACCATATTCCGGCGTGAAGAACGTCCCGCCGCAACGATTGTGCGTATTCTCCAGCGCGATCAAGCGCGTAACGGGCGCGTGAGCGTCCTTCGGGCGAATGGCCGCGCGGATATCGTCCAAGAGCAATGAGCCGTCAGCCCGGTTGATCAGTTGCCGGGAATGTACCCCGCCCAAAGCCGAGATGCCGCCGCCTTCGTAAAGAAAGATGTGCGCCTTGTCGCCCAAAATGACCTCGTCGCCGCGGCCGCAATGCGCCAGCACCGCAGACAAGTTGCCCATCGTCCCGGAGGGGATAAATAAGCCCGCCTCTTTGCCCAACAGCTCTGCGGCCATCTCCTGCAAGCGATTAACGGTTGGGTCCTCGCCATATACGTCATCGCCTACCTGGGCTTTCGCCATCGCCTCGCGCATCTCCGGCGTGGGCTGTGTCACTGTGTCAGAACGCAGGTCAATCAATTGCATGGGATCATCTCCTGAAAATGGATTTGCTGTCTTGCCGTGTTATCCTGGCTATGCGCAGAGCGCCGGACGGAAAACAACCAAAGTACCCCCATTCTACCAAACAGCCATCCCGCCGGCGCAGTGCGCGGCCGAAGGTCTGAGACGATCCGCGATTGAGACCTCCGGTCACTCTCCCGGCAATCACCGAGGATCCTTCCAAAAACGGTGTGCTCCGCCCGATCCATGAAATCCGCGGCAAAAAAACGGACGCTTGGTTGAGCTTTGTGAAAACCGTGAGCGCTCCCCCACCGGACACTTGATCGCACTCCCCACCTGTGATATCATTTCAAACC
>JAADGN010000071.1 GCA_013152325.1 Chloroflexota bacterium | reverse complement strand
TGCATAAGTTACGAAAAGCCTAACTACTGTTTATCCAGAAAATTCGCTGCATACGCGCTTATCGGCGGAGAATCTTCGTCGAAACACGCACACACTTACTGTCATCAGTATATGACCAATCTCCCCGATACACAACACCCTACCGGGCCAAAATCGCCCGCGGCGGCGATTTCAGAAAACGGGCGGTAAACCGAAAAGCCGCTGTTCGCCGGTCGACGCTTGACGACCCAAAAGCCGCCGTCAACCGCAACGGCCGGCCAGGTCACGATCCGGGAGCTCCCAAACCTTTGCCTGCCCTCTTCCGCTTTTCCGCGCCGGCGCGGAGACGCCGGGTATCTTCGGCAAGCAACTGTCGCGCTTCTTCTCGCACAACGTTGCAGTCGATTGCCTGCCACCTGTTCTCGTCCCGAACGTACGGTTCGTCGAAAATCCGTCCCGACAACTCCCCGAGAATGCGGTGCGCCGCATACCTGTGCGGATCCGCGGGGTTGTCGTCGGCCTCCCGGACGATGTGAACAAAGCGGTCTTCCAGCGAGGTATTGTAGATGAGCTCCACCAACTTCGCCCTGTATTCCAGGTCCGCGCTTTCCAGTTCCGGGAAATCTGTTTTGTCCGCAAAATGCTGCGCTTCGTGTTTGAGCAAGGAGACTTGAAATCTCCCGTCATCCTCCAACCGCTCCAGGTCATAGGCGTCAGCCACACAATACAACCCGTCCTTCCATGGAGGCTGGCCTCTCTTCACCCAGCCCCCCGCGCCGCTCGCGCCGCGCGTCTCGAAATGCAGCCAACTCCGCATCAGAAAGTCGTGCATAAAGAACACCGTCACCTGCTGCACCCGATCAGGAAGCCCCACGTCGAATTCCCGCCTCTCCATCCTCTTCCATATATAGGGACCTCGATAAGGCAGCGTATATCCCCCCAGGAAGTAGTATCCCCTTGCCCGGAACTGATTGCCCAGCGCCTCCTCGACCCTGTCCAGGTTGGCCCTGCATTCTTCGGGAACCAGGCCACGGAGCTGCCCCAGAAGGCCGTTTTCCGCCTTGTCGTGCGACTCTTTATGCTTCAAGACGAGGATGAAGTACCCATAGTAAGCCAGCAGCACGTCCCTTATCCAGGCATCCGCAGATCGTTCGCCCAGAAAAGGCTGCACCAACGATTTCGTCTTCGGATCCATCCCGTCCAGGTAACTGTATATCTCCTGTTGGACAACTTGAGACGCCATATACATATCTCCCTGCTGCGTTTGGGGCGCGGCGCTGGCATCCTCAGCGGCAGCAGACGCCGCGCCGGGGACGCCGGGAACCCTTCGACAGGCCCGGGCCAGGATGACACGGTGCAGGCCAAAATCCGCGCCCCAAACCACCTGGGGAGAGTGTAGCATGGAATCAGACCCAAAAACAAGCCCCCTGGACAGGAATTCTCGCCATGAAGCCCTGAGCTGGGGATGAGGCACTTTTCCCGGCGCCCGCCTTTTTTGGCCGCTGATCACACGGATTCTTGAAGCTTTCCCTGTGAGAATCCGTAAAACCGACGGCGCAGGCTGGGCGGGTATTGTCCGGACGCGGAAGAACGTCCTGACGGACAGCCTCGCGGCGCTATCCAGACATCCCGCCCTTATTCATGGAATATGGAATGCATGGGGATGGATGCAGGGTCTTGTTTGAACACTTCAATTCTAATATTGCGCCAGATGCGCAGAACGCCTTCAAATGGAACCTGCCACAAATACCTGACACCCCACTTGCGCTGCAAATACCTGAGAAACCCCGGAAACGGATATTGCTTTCGCTGATACGCCCAATAACGAACGACCTGTAAAATGAAACCGCCGAATACCGGCAAGTTTTTTCTGACCGAAAGTTGGTAGTGCCATTTTTCCTGGTACGAAACCGGTGCGTTCTCCAAAGACCGGAGCACATAATCCGGCACCGGCATATTGAATTCTGTCTTCAGATAGCGCAATCCCTGAAGCATTGGGAGCGTTACGTGCAGATTTTTCGAATGCGCAACGAGATGTTCCCATTGGACAGGCTGCCCCTTATTTTCGAAAATAACGGCTGCATCCGCTATCCACCGAATTGGCGCTATGGGATTCCAGCGAATGCCATGAACACAGGTGTGGATGAGCTGATCCGTCATGCCCATGCAGCGGACAGGAATCCCATCGATTTTCGCGTCCAAAGACCTTTCCCAATAGCCCGCCTCGTGTTTTCCCGTCAAAGCCTGCGTCAATGAGTACCAATGCAGGTCGATGTAGTGACCTTTGCCATCATGGTACATTACTGCATGAGCCGTAGGATTGAAGTCCGCGGCATGTTCGGCCTTGGGCTGCCACCCAAGTTTTCTTATTATGTCGATTGCCGTTTGGGCGTTTTCCTCCCGAACCAAGAAATCGATATCATCCATCGGACGCAGAGCATAGTCGAGGTTGCCGGCGACGACGAGCCCCGCGCCCTTGAAAAGAAGCGCGCCTATCCCTGCTTCATGTAAGGCAGATAGAACCGGCTTGGTGTGGTAAAACAGGAAATGGTTGCTTAGCCAAAAATGCCGGTAAATGCCCTTGTAGCGCGCCATCAAGGAGCTTCGAACCCCCTGATCCAATAAATTGCGGTACAGCAGCGGCAATAGACGCTGAGAACCATAATCGATATCCCGAAAATCAACGACTTCCCTCCACTGCTCCCATGCGTCGACAGCGCGCTGTCCTTTGAGAAGCGCAGCCCGCAACAAAAGCGTTTGATCGGGTGTTGGCCAACAGGTATTGGCAGGTTGGGACATAGACAGAAAACTCCGCAAATCACTCGGAACGACTTGTGTTATAGAAGCATGTCTCCGCCGGCCCGGCATAGGCAATCCGTCCATCCTCAAGCCAATAAACAGTCTGAGCCTGGCGAACGATATCCGGATCATGGCTGATGATCAGAACAGACCTATCCTGGCTCCAGGCCCTGATATTTTCCATCAAGCGCAATATTATCGATTTGTCCAGATGGTTAGCCGGTTCGTCCAACAATAACAAGGCGGGGTCGCGGAAGAAAGCGCGGGCGATGGCGATCCGCTGACGCTCTCCGCCAGAAAGCTTCACCCCTCTTTCGCCTATCACCGTGTCGTATCCTTCTCTTAACTGTGAAATGAAGTCATGAGCCGCTGCTATTCGAGCGGCTTTTATCATATCGCCCTCGGATATCTCGTCATATCCATAGCCGATATTCTCCCGGATAGTTCCCCGAAACAGTATGGGGTCCTGGTGAACAAAAGCAAAAGAGCGACGCAAACTCATCAAATCTATTTCGGAATAAGGGATGTCATCGAGAAACAAGCCCCCATGCTGCGGCGCGTAGAACCCCATGACCAAATTGAAAATCGAGCTTTTGCCGACCCCGTTCACGCCAACGATCGCTGTTATTCCTTTCGCCGGAATGCTGAGATCGACGTCAACAAGAACGGGCTCCCGGTCATATCGAAAACTGACCTTTTTCAGCGAGATTCGATGGCGAAATCGCACCTCTCTGTTTCCCCCGACGTATGGCTGGGTTTCCCGAATCATCATCAGCTGGTGTAATGAATTCAAGGATTCGTGGCCCTCGATAATTCGCGGGATGGAGACCGTTACCAGGCGGACATACTTACGCAGCAAACCGACAACCACATAAAAAGCGATAAGCCCGCCTATCGTTATCCGACCTGCAATTGCCGTCCAGCCTCCAACGATCAGGATCAATATCCCGGCAAAGGACGTAACTCCTTCCTGCACCATGATATAGGCCGTTTGGAGCCAGGCTACCCGCCTACTAACAACATGAAGCTCCTCGATGCCTTCAGAGTGGCGCGATATCTCGAATTGCTCCGCCGTCTGCGTACGGGTCAAATCCATCATCTGGAGAACGAAAAGTATCCCTTCGGAAAAATTCTCGAAAAGGCGCTGAAACCAATAGATCCGTTCCCGAACTTCCTTGCCGAGATATTTTGAAAACACAAACAGCAAAGGAGCAACGAAAAACAAAACGAGGAACAAAATCCTGTCGAGGGATAACAAGACAAGCATCAAAGCCACGCCGACAAACAACGATGGCAGAAATTCAGAGACCAAGGCATTGCTCATTGCATCCACCCGTTCGGTGTCTTGAACTACCATGGCGTGCAATTTGCCTTTGTCTATCCGGCTGTAGTAGGATTGGGAGAACGTGTATAGCCGCCGCAGGATTTCTTCACGTATTTGCTTGGTCACGCGTTTTGTAACTTTTAGGGTGATAAAACGCACATACAACACAAGGCCGCTATTCAACAACTGCAAGAATAAGATTACAAGACTGATCTCTACCAGAAGATGGACGTTTTTCTGGGGGATAACATCGTCAAAAACGTATTTCACCAATAAAGCAATCGGCAGGACAACAACTGACTCTCCTATGGAAATCAAGATGGAGAGCAAAAGTTGAGGCCATGAACCTTTGAAAAAAGTGGCATAGTAACGCCATGCGTCCATAATGATGTTTATTTGTTTTTCCGTCGATGGTCAAGGCTGGCTTTTACTATTCTGACATAATCAAGTTTGTCACTGGCTTTTTGAGCCGTCATGTTCGTCTTGTGCAATCTCCGTTTTACAATAACGTCCGGCAACATCAACCACCTAAGACCCAAACGTTTTGCTCGCAGATACCAGTCGATAAATTCTCCCAGTCGGTAATTTGTTGAAAATAATCCCACCTTAAAAAAGGACGCCTTCCTTACCAGCATTGCACTACTCGAATACCCTGGTATCGGCTCGTCCTGGCAAAGGATGCTTGATCTGTCTTTCTCGTCCAGTTCCGGGCTTATAAATTGCTGCATATACCCAAAAACCATATCAACATCGCGCTTCTCGATAACCGCTATCTGAAGCGCCAGTTTATTTTCCATCCATACATCGTCCGCGTCAAGAAACGTCAAGTATTCACCTCGCGCCTCAGCGATACCCCGGTTGAGCGTGTCGCCAAGTCCCGAATGTTCCTTCGATATATACGTTATCGGACCTCCGTACTCGCTGACAATCCGGCTTGTTCCATCTGTTGATCCGTCGTCCACGACGATAACTTCGAAAGGATGATAAGTTTGCGAAAGTATACTTTCAATCGCTTCGCGGAGATACTTTTCGCCGTTGAAGACCGGCATAATCACCGAAACGAGAGGGGAATCAGTATGGTTTTCCATAAGCCCGGCCACCCGGCAGTTTGAGATTCGCGGCAAAGAACAAACGGAATTTGAAAAGGAGAATCATTCGTCAAACACCTTCCAGCCATATTCCTGCCAAGACGAAAAATGCTGCAGCCACAACGGAACCAACCGAGGTTGCTCTGACCCTATTGTACGTGAGCCAAACGCAAACAGCAAAAAACACGACAAAACCGCCAACACACTGGCTGGACAGGTATATTCGACGGTCAGATGGCAATTGGGCAACTGCACTATTCAAATTCCACCCCGCCTTCGGTCGAGAGAAGCTTTCAAAATCTGCATGATGGCTTTATCCTTCTCCTGCTGATGCTGGATACTGTGATTATTCCCGTGTATCCGACGCATGGCAACCAAGTCAGGCAACACTTTCATCTTAGGCTTGCACTCCAATACTCTCGCGAACCAACTTATTGCTTCTCCAACTTTTAATTCTTCGTGGAATAAACCGACCACCCCAAACAAATCACGCTTCACCAATATCGCAATGGGTGAATAACCAGGGATGCACGGAGTGGCAACAACCTTTTCCCCTTTTATATCCGCCTTCACATCCGGACTAATGAATTGTTTTACATACCCTGTGACAATGTCCAACTCAGCGTCAGCATTAAAGGCCGCCATCTGCAATGTAAGCTTTTCAGGCATCCACAAATCATCTGCATCCAAAAATGCGATATATTCCCCTTTTGCCGCTCTGATCCCTCGGTTTCTGGCGGCAGCATGGCCAGCATTATCCTGAAACAGATACTGAACTTGATGAAAAGATTCAACAATATCGCTGCTTCCATCTGTCGATCCATCGTCTACGACAATAACTTCGAGATGATGATAGGTTTGCGAAACTATACTTTCAATCGCTTCGCAGAGATACTTTTCGCCGTTGAAAACCGGCATAATTACTGAAACGAGAGGGGAGTCAGAGAGATGGCCCATGTCAGTCTGCAACCACAGCGAGGGAATGAAACATACTAAGATTCATTTGCAACGCGGTGATAAAGGGTGTCATAGGAATCAATATAACGATCCCAACCAAACACATTCTTTATTCTCGAACGGGCAGCCCGACCCATTTTCATTGCTTCCTGGGGATGTGAACACAAATATGAAATAGCTTCAAAAAAGTTTCGAGGGCTCTCCGGATCGACCAGGAAACCCGTTTTCCCGTCTACGATAATTTCTCCCAATCCACCCATTCTGGCCGCAACGACTGGCCTACCCAACAATCCGGCTTCCAATGCGACTGTTGGAAGAGGGTCGGGAAAACGCGACGGAACAACAACCACGTCAGCCTTGTTAATCAGGTTGGGAACTTGTTGTGGGTGAACTTGCCCGGCAAACCTGACCGAATCCTGCAGATCCAAATCCAATACTTGTTGCTCAAGGATTTTCCGTTCCGTTCCATCTCCAACAAGAAGCAGATGAGCCTGAGGGAATCTGTCACGAAGCAATGCAAAGGCATTTATCAGGATATCAAACCCCTTTCTTCGAATCAACCTGCCAACTCCCAATACACAAGGTTGGGAGAAGTCCAAAGGTTCCGGGGAAATGCCAGCGTAATCCATTCCGTTGTAAACAACCGATGAACGTTTGGATATCTCCGGATAAACCTTTACCGCATCGGACATGACGGCTTCCGAAACCATTGTCGTCCAATTGGCCGCGCGCAGGGTTTGCCCCAAGACCGTATCCACACCAGCATCGAACTCGCCAAAGCAGGTGTGTAAAGTCAGCAGCGTTGGTGACGGATTTACATGCAAAGTTTTAACGTGATAATACGATATGGGAGCAGACATTTGCAAGTGAACCAGGTCAGGCTTGAAAGTACTCTTCACTTCAGCCATTCCCTGGATGCATTTTCTCATCAATGGCAAATTCCGGCCAGATATGGCCTTCAGGAACGGAAAGCGGCGGATAAGAATACCGTCATGGTCATCGTGAGCCGGCAGGTCCCTGTTCGCAAATGAAGTTATGACCATGAACTGGTGCCCCCGGTCTTGCATGGCAGGCAGAAACTTTAGAGACAGCGTCTCTATTCCTCCCAAGTGAGGCCAAAAAAAAGCGGAAATGTATAAAACTCTCATTTTTAAAAACCGCTCTCAACCAAGAGACCGTCCATGTCGCGGGTATGGCTTTCGCAATTCATGTTCGTTGGTTGGTGATCCTCTCATTTTTTCTTCTTGGTTTCGTAGAAATCCGACCATTTTTTCAACGTTCGAACCGGACCATTATGGTCTCTCCGACGACGGTCTATTGACTTTTTGTATGCCAGCAACTGGTATTTCAAGTCCAACTGACGCTGAATGGTGATATTTTGCGCGTGTTTTCGATAAAGTTGTGTTACGTCGCGATGAATCAGAAAGATAACATCTTCTTCTCTGGCGCGCAAGAACCAATCTATATCATCACAAAAAAGGAACGTTTCATCAAAGACGCCTACCTTATCAAATACGGATTTTCGAATAACGGCACCTCCCAAACTCAGCATAGGCTGGGGAGCCAAAAAGGGCACAAACTCCTGCCCGCCATCACGTGATTCGACCAATCGTACTTGTTGCGTATACCCTAGTACAATCCCAACATGTGGGTTATTTGTTAACCGTTCCAACTGGAGTTCAAGTTTCTGATCGCTCCACAAATCATCCGAATCCAAGAAGGCAATGATATCACCTTGAGCCAAGCTTACCCCTTTGTTTCTCGCGGCTGGGGTGCCGCAATTCTCTTGATATACGTACCGAATCTCAGCGCCAAAACCCGCCGCCACTTCAGCCGTCCCATCTGTAGACCCATCGTCAACGACGATGATCTCCATTGGGGCGTAATCCTGGTCGATGATACTCTGCAGCGCTTCGGCCAAATACGTTTCAGCATTATAGGCAGGAACAATAACGCTGATCAGCGGTCGCTTGTCGTTCAAATCCGGTCCCTCAAAAAACGTTCGATCACCATGGGGATCCGGGATAGATCTGTTCCCAGCGCCAAGGTGTAGCAAGGAACTTTTCGTACAAGATCAGCCATGGCGCGAAAAGACTCCTCTCCCGCCCCCGGGAGTTGGAAAAGTGAGCCAGGCGCCAGTGCCACCAGTGTTTGGGCAGATGATCGTCTCCGAATTGACGTTTCGCGCTTCCCCGAGACTTCAGGGACAAAAACGGCCCGGACAGGAAACCCAATAGACAGGTCGCGACGATGTTCCTCGAACAAATGGTAAACCGCCTTTTCCGCGTGAAGCCGGTTTGCGTTGCTGAGAGAAGAACTTAACGAAGGGATTTTCCCCACGTCCTCAGATTCAAGAGTTCCCGAAGAATACAGGCTGTAGACATACGGCTCCGGCGCGATCGATATAATGCAGTTTTCATCACCCGCGTATTTCAATCCGGAACCGATACAGGATAACGCCGTTGTGGATTTTCCCGCGCCTCCCCTGCCCGTAACTAACACCCCGCCTCCAGGCATCCCGACCGCGGCGGCATGCACAATGAAGCGCTGATGCCTGTTCAGCCACCAATGGAAAATGGTTCGCAGGGGCGTGATAGCGTGGTGGTGCGGCGTTTTCCTGGCATCCGAAATCCAGTATACGGCCTCGTTGCACTCCAAATCGATCATGTGAAGGGCGGATTGATGGAGCGTTTTTATACGCTCGGAATTAAAACCGTCAACCAGACCAAATTCCAAATAATCGTCTGCACTCCAGGGGGGAAGCGGCATCTTTGCCCCTGTGGATGCGCTGTCCCACAAATAGACGGTCAGGGCCGGGTCTGGCACCGGCGCCGTCTCCAGATGAGCCAATGCGGGAGTAATCGTGGGCATAAGAGCCGGCCCCGCAAAACGCAAGCGAAAAATAAATCCACCTAATGTATAAAAACGATCAGACGCTCCCCCCACTGCTTGTTCTGCATCCAAAAATACCTGGCAAACTTCCTGAAAAAAAACGGCCGGGTCGGAATTCCGCACGCCAGGCTCAGGTGTATTGTGCAGACGGCCTGCCTCAGCGATCAATTTGTCCCTCTTCCTCAGGGACGCCAAGCGCCATATTGGGCCATCCCGTTTCATCAGTCTCATGAATTGGGTCGAGCAGAAGCAAATCCTCCATATCCGTATACTTTTCAAGGACCGGGATTGTGAACACTTTCTTTGTTATTTCCCCGTCAGACTCAACCTCTCCTGCCAGGCGCTCATCCGCGTCCCTTCCCGCCACGTCTTGCACAATAATCCCTTCCGTTTGTAATTTCGAAATCATGTTTTCGACAGCGTCTTCAATATCTTTCCGATCCCCTTCATACCGCGTCAATAGCCTTGAAACGATCTCGGGGGTAGACATTCCCCCGATCACATATTCCCAGATTTCCGCACCGGTACCGAGCAAACTGTAATAATGCCCCTTCTCAAGATTGACAATGATCACCTCACCATCAATCATTTCATGGATAACCCTCGGGGTGTTCACCCGAAACTGGTTTGATTTTTCCATAGTTGCCTCTCTTTTTAATTGTGATCACTCTGCCCAAAAATTATAGCAAACATGGCGGCGCTTGTTGACAGGAGTCTATCCGAAAAATTAAAATGCGGTAACGGCGATTGCACCGCCCGCCCTTCCCCCTTCGGGGACAATGCGACTGCGCTCACGTTGGTCGCTCCGCTCGACAACTGCCTGCCATTGGGGGAAGACCGTTATTGCACACCAATGCGGAGGTGACCGGCACTTTGGAAGTGCCGGTCACTTGAGGCTCTCAGCCTTTGAGTGGAGATGGAGCGATAGCGAAATCGCAGTCGAAGAGCGGCGATTGCACCATCCGTCAGACAGCACCCTACCCGACCAAAATCGCCCGCGCCGGCGCGCCATCCGCGCCGACCAGCTTGAGCGGCAGGCAGTAGAGATCGTAATTCCCGGCGGGGACCCGGCTCAGGTCGCAGCCTTCGATCACCACCATCCCGGCCTGGAGCACGACCTGATGCGTGGGGACGGGCGCGTCGAACGGCGCGACGGAGAGATAGTCCACGCCAACCAGTCGGACACCGTGCGCCACCAGCCACGCTGCGCCGTCGGCGGTCACCGCGACGAAGTCGGTCTGGAATTCTCGTTCGCGGCGCGCCCAAAGGGCCGAATTGCGCGTGCGCAGGAGCAAACGCGAGGTCCCGGCGGGGATCGGGGCCGCGTCCAGCACGGCGGCGGTGACGGCGTCCACGTCATCCGCAAGGTGAAGGACAAAACAGGGGCCGGTCAACACGTCCAGCGGAAGGTCTTCCACGGTGCGGCCGTCGTTCAGGAAATGGTGCGGCGCGTCGACGTGGGTGCCGATATGCACGCCAGCCGCCAGCCGCGAGACGTTGGCATCCCCGCCCGCGTCCATGGACGTGACCTGCTCCAGCACAATGGGCGGATCGCCGGGCCAGACGGGGAGATCGGGGGAGATGGGGAGGGAAATATCGTAGAGAGTCATGAGTTGTGAGTTGAGAGTGGTGAGCAGCAAGTCGTGGGTGGTGAGTGGTAAGGCGTAAGCGGCAAGTTAAGGCGAAGGGGTCAGTGTTGTGAAAGGGGCGGGCAGGGTCATCGGCGTCAGGGTCAGGGAGGCTGTGGGGGTCGGGGTCGGCTCGACCGTGATCCACCCGCTGGCCTCGAAGATGAAAGTCAGAAAGTCGCTGCGCTGCTGCGGCGTCATCGGCTGGGGGCGGGAGTAATCCTCCAGCATGGCGGTCAAAAACTCGACGCCCAGGTAACGGCCATCGTAGAAAATGTGCCGGTCAAGGAACTCGCGCCGCGTGCCCTCGACGGGGATGTCCATCTGGTCGAAGAACAGGTTGCCCAGGCCGTAATCGATGAACGCGCCGTTGTAAAACTCCTTGGCCTGCGCGAAATGCGCCTGGCTGCCGCTGACGATCACCGCGCCGGCATCGGCCAGCAGGCGAAAATCGCGCTGCTGCCAGGGGCGCGGCTCCGGCGAGTAATACTCGTGATACTGGAACGTGGCAATGGGCAGGTAACCAGCGGCGCGCAATTGGCGGATCTGCTCGGTCATGTACTTGTAATCGCAGGGCGCCGCGCCGGGCCAGTCATCCTCGCGCGCCCAGGCGAACGTCGGCCCAACCGGATTGCAGCCGATAAAAGCCAGTTTGTTGCCATTGTGCTCCACTATGACCGGCTTGCGGGCGTCCTCCAGGTCTGCGCCGCCGCCGTAATACGGCCAGCCGCGTTCGTTGTACATCTCCAGCGTGTACAGCGTGGCCGCAGAACCGCGATCCTGAAAATGGTTGCCGGTCAACTCGACCACGTCTGTGCCCACATCTTCCAGCAATTCGATGTAGCGCGGGTCGCTGCAAAATTGCAAATCTTTCTTGTTCGGATTCGGGGGCGGGCAGGCCGGGTCGAAGGGAATCTCGTTGCTGATATGTGTAATGTCGGCCTCGCGCAGCCAATCGCCGATGTCACGCCCCGGATAGGTGATGCCCTTGACCTCCATCGTATAGGCCGTCGCCCGCACCAGCGCGGTCACGCCGGTCATCATCAGCGTGGTCAGTTTCGACGGGTCGCGGTTGGTGGCCGTCAGCGGCGGCAGCGGCGAGAGGGGACAAGGCTCGGTACAGGTCAAATCAAATCTGGCCACAAGCGGGTACGCGTCCGGGTCGAAGTTCTTGCGCACTGGCGACTGTCCGTCAATGGTCAACACTTTCCAGCGCGGCTCGATGGATTCGAAGGGGATCACCGCCCAGGACGGCATCTCCGCCCAGGCCGTATCCAGCAGGTCGTCGGGCGGAACGGTTCGCACCGCCCCCGCGCCGGGTTCGCCCCACAGGGCGGTCAACGCCTTTTGGGTGGATTCCGCCATCAGCAGCGGCGACCCGGCAAAGGGTTCCGGGGCTGTCCCGACCCAGGCGCTCTGCAATCCAATCAGCGTGACGCCGTCCGTGACCGTCGGAAAAGGCGCGACCAGGGCATAGATCCAGGTAGACTGGGAATTGCCAACGTCCAGGCGCAGCGCGGCGTCGTCGGGCTCGAACACGAGGGGGATGCCCAAATCGTTGATCTCGTAACGCAGCGCGTCCGGTACGGCGGGCGAAACCCAGATGTTCAGGGGGCGCGGCGTGGAGGTCGGCGTCGGCGGCGCGGGCTGAAAAGGCGTCGGCGTGATGCTTGGGGGCGCGGTCGGCGAGGGATTCGCGCTGAATGGCGCGCCAAGGCCCCCGTTCGGGGAACAGGCGATCAGCAGAGCGAGAAAAATGACCGCGAAACGCGGCGCGATGCGGCGAGGGAAGGTCATGTGTTTTCCTGTGGATTTATTCCGGCTTCAATACGATCTCTGCCAGCGCAAAATGTTCGACCGCCGCGGCGTCGATCGTCACGCCCAGGCCGGGCGCGGTCGGGACGTCAATCGTGCTGTCAGGGTTGAGCGTGAAACGTTCATTGGTAATGTCCTGCTCGTAATAGCGGTCAGAGGCGGAAATGTCGCCAGGCAGGGCAAAGCCGGGCAGCGAGGCCAACGCCAGATTGGAGGCGCGCCCAACCCCCGTCTCCAGCATCCCGCCGCACCAGACCGGCACGCCGCGCTCCCGGCACAGGTCGTGGATCGCCACCGCCTCGCTCAACCCGCCGACGCGTCCGGCCTTGATGTTGATAATGCGGCAGGCGTCCATCTCGAGGGCCTGCCGGGTGTGCCGCGCGGAGATAATGCTCTCGTCCAGGCAGAGCGGCGTGCGGAATTGCTTCTGCAGCGTGTGGTGGTCCCAGAGGTCATCTTCGGCCAGGGGCTGCTCGATGAGCAGCAGGTTCAGGTCATCAAGCGGCTGGAGGGCCGCGGCAGTCGCCAGTGTGTAGGCCGAGTTGGCGTCCACCTGGAGTTTGAGATCGGGAAAAGCGCGGCGCACAGCGGACACATCGCCCACGTCGCGGCCGGGCTTGATCTTGAGTTTGATGCGCCCATAGCCCTGGGCAAGATACTCCCCAACAGTTCCCACCAGCGTTTCGGGCGACTCCTGCAGGCCGATCGAGACGCCCACGTCCACCTTATGACGCTGTCCGCCCAGGAGTTCGCGCAGCGATTTGCCCTGGCGCTTGCCAAGCAAATCCCACAGCGCCATCTCGACGCCCGCTTTCGCCATCGGATGTCCCTTGATGTGATGCACGCGGCGGCGAAAGTCCGCAGGGTCAGCCACGTCCTGGCCAAGGATGGCCGGGGCGATGAAATCCTTCAGGATATGCCAGGCCGTGCCAGACGTCTCGTAGGCATAGCCAGGATCACGGTCTGCGACGCACTCGCCGTAGCCAGTCAGCCCTTCGGACCGGATGGTAACGAGGATGCTGTCACGGTCATAAATACGTCCGAAAGATGTCTCGAAGTGCGAGACGAGCGGCATGCGTAAATGAGTGAGGGTGAGCGATGTTATTTTCATGAGGGTACCTTTTTTGGTTCTTTGGGATTTCGCGTGCAGATGCCATCCGTGCTGCAAAACTCGGCGGCGCTTGAGCGGCAAATGATAACCTGTCGTTGCGGACGCCGCAATCGCCACGACAGTGAGGGAGACCGCCGCGTCAGGCTGCCGCCCTCCCCGCGGTGACATAAAATGAGTTCGGGCAGTCTCCCCGTCTGGTGTTGGTCGTTGGCAAACCTTGTTCCCGCGCCGCCAAGCAGGCAGAACACACGGAGGTTTTGCAAGACTTTCCCTGTGACCTCCGCGCCCCGTGGTGAAACCCAGCCGTCAAT
>JAADGN010000008.1 GCA_013152325.1 Chloroflexota bacterium | reverse complement strand
TCCGTCAGCAGACGGGGCCGCCCTCCCGGAGCCGCCTGCCGAGTCGCCCCCGCTTGCGCCGGGCGGCGCGCCGCCCACGCCGGGCAACGAGCCTCCTCGTCCCGGCCCCGGTCCCCGTCCTGATCCTCGCCCCGAGGTGACCGATGTGGAGGTCGAAGCCTATGAACTGTGGGTCAGGGATGTCTATGAGAGCATTTCCTGTTACGTCCGGCTGGGCGATGAAGCCCCGCGGCTGTACGAGTTCGACGCGCTGGGCGATTTGTACTGGGATATTGCCGACGCGCTCAGCGGAGAGAACAGCGTCCGCATCCTGCACGATGACACCACGCCTTTGTCCATCTCGGTCGAATGCTGGGGCAGCAATGCGGGCGCGGAGCCGGTTTTGCTGGGGCAGATTGCGGCTTCGCATCCGCCCGGAGAATGGGATGGCCGCGACTTGTACGCCACCAGCGGCGCTTTCTCCGTGCGCTATCGCATCTGTCTCCACTCGTGCGATGAGAGCGACCTGCCTGCGCCGCTGCTGGCGCCGGTCACCCTCGGCCCCATCGGCGAAGGCCCCTATACTCTCGGCTGGCAGTGGCGCGGCGACGAGGCTGCCATCGATGGCTTCGGGCTGGTGGTATCCGCGCGGGACGATATCAGCGTCATCGACATTCCCGATGCCGGGATGCGCTCGCTCGATGTGGCCGATTACAGGCCTGCCTGCGGCGAGACGGTCTACTTCCAGTTGTATGCCTACCAGGATGACGGCGCGGTGCGCTCGCCGATGAGCAACACCCAGTATTGGCCTGGCGACGTGTGCGCCTACACGGCCCGCGTGACCTTCATGACGCTGGACGTCCACGACCCACCCGAAGATGAAGGCCATGCGCGCACCCCCGGTCCCATCTATGGCGAATTCTGGGTCGCCAACGGCACGGCTAGGGAAACGCTCACTTTCGATGGCTGCTGGTGCTATTTTGGTCCCGGTATGACGTTCTGGGGCTGGTGTGAGGGCCTGAATTTGCAGCAGGGCGTATACGCGATCCAGCGCGATATCTTCGGCTGGATTGAGCGCGAGCAAGCCAGTTGCATTGGGCAAGGCTGCGCCAGCTATTCTTACGAAGCCCCTTTCACGTCGTCCCTGGTTGTTTCCTTTGAAGATGGGGAGGACATCACTGTCGGCGGTCGCATCATGGATTGTGACGCGCGCGCGAACTACAACGACCTCCTGTACGAGGAGCAGGAAACGGTGCTCCTGAATATCGGCGCCATGCCGCGCCTCTCGGATCCCATCCTGCGTACGCTCAACGGCGATTACGTCGACCTCGAGTATTTCATCCGGCTGGGGCGCTGACGCCTCGCGTCGCAGCCGCGCCGGTTGCCGTTACCCTTGACGATGGGATCTGAACAAAACCGAAATATCTTCTGAACCGAATCCGAACAACTTTTTTGTATCCTGGTAACAGGTATTCGAACAGGATGGAAGGAAGAAACGGAAGGGGGCTGGGCGGCAAAGCCCACGGTGTGGCGGAATGCCGCCTTGCCCGGCGAAGATCGTCGAGTGCGTTGGAGCACAATTGGGAAAGGGGCGCGTGTGATGAACGGTTTGGAATATCTGGCGCTCGTGCTGCTGGTTGCTGCCTGCAAGCCTGTTCTGCGTATCGGACGGCGACGCCCCCCGAACAGGCTGCGGCGTCGCTCGTTGTGGCTGCCGCACTTGACGGGACGACCATCCACCCGCTGCTGGGCGCGAACGGCGGGCCGTTGCCTCTCGACCGGCGCGGCGGCTGCCCCGCCGCCGGGATCGGAGCCGATGCCATGCAGCTTTTGATCGTGGAACCGTGATCCCAAGTCATGCAAGGAGGACTCACCATGAAACGTATCGTTTACCCGCTTGCCATACTCGTGTTGGTTGCGCTGGCGTGCAGCTTTGGCGCGCCCACGCCCCCGCCGCGGGAACAGGCTCCCGCCGCGCCGGCGGAGGCGACTCAGCCCGGGGAACAGCAGCCCGCCTCCTCGGCTCCGTCCTCTGCCGAGCGCGCGCCCGCGGAGGGAGGCGAAGAAATCGATGTCTCGCAACTGGTGGAGACCGACACCGACCTGATGGGCATCTACAAGACCGTCCCCAAACCCTACGCCGACGCCATCGAAGCCGGCGGGCGGGTGGTCAACCTGGAGCCGATGGAAACCTTCTTCGTCCTGTGGGTTCCCGAGGGCTATGAAAGCATGGCGACCCGGCGGGTGATGGTCATTGCCCACGGCCACGGCGGGAATGGCTACCGGGAGCTGGACAACGAACTGGAATTTGCCCAGAAATACGGCTACGCCATCGTCGCCATCCAGTGGGGCAACAGCGACGGCACCAAAATGTACTCCGGGAAGCAGTTCTACGATTTCATGAACGTCGCTTTGCAGTATATGGCCTACAAGTACAACGCCCAGATGGATAAATGCGCCCTGCGCGGTTGGAGCCTCGGCTCTGAGATCAGTTTCGAGGTCACCTATCTCGACAGGGTCAACGGCAGCAACTATCTGGCGCTGACCATCAGCCACGATGGGGGGCTGCGGCCAGACCCGGAGACGATGTCGGTGGGGAAAGACTTCGCCCGTGACCTGTACGCCGGCGTGTACGGCGATGACGCCTTTGCGGGCACGCACTTCTACTTGTACGCCGGGAACGACGAGCAGATCGCCCACATGGAGAACACCGAGCAGGTGCTGACCTCCTTCGGCGGCGTGGTGGAACGCCTGGTGCTGGACGAGGATGCCGGGCACGATGGGTTTTATATCCATCCCCAGTACCACGAGGAAGCGCTGGAGATTTTCTTCCGCCTGGCGCCGTGAGGAATGACTATGTATCTATCCGAAAATTCTTTTGTAGTAACGGCTTCAGCCGTCAAACAGCGACTAAAAGTCGCTACTACGCATTTTTCGGACAGGTTTTATGTCATAAAAACACTCGTATGGTTTGTGTTTTGCATTTACGCAGTTCGTTGAGAATTTGCAACTGTTCGATCACCAACCACCGGACAGTTTGTGAGTAGATGCCCAGGCTTGTGGTTTTTCGAGATTATCGTGCGGGCTGACCAGGGAGTCGGCTTCAGCCGACTTTTATGAACTGAGGCCGGAGTTTAGTCCGCCGAATAGCTGGCGATGTCCGACAGTTCAACTGTCGGACACCACAGGGGTTTATCGCCCAAAAGTGTCCGGTAGCTAGTTCGATCATGGAACGGATTTATCCGAAAAAAGGAGGTTATTTTCCGTGAACAAAAAGATCTGTCTTTCCACAGCCGCGTTGGCGCTCGCCGTGCTTGCATGCGGATTGCCCTCTGTCCCTGAGATTCAAAAGTCCATTGAAGATGTCAGGGAAGTCAATGAAGAACTTTCCCGGCCTGTCGGCCCCTACTTTGGCGCTGGCGAATCGCTGCCTGCGCCGGATTACACGCCTGCCGAAAACGCGTACATGATTGGCCAGCAAGTTGATTCCGGCAGCGTTACCTGGATGGTGCTGGGATGGTTCACCGAAACAGGGCCTTATATGCCCGCTCCCACGCTGTATGTGGACATACTGATGGTCAATCGCGGCAGTTCTCCCGTCTTTATCGAAAACTACTACAGTTCCAAAGATGCACAAGGGCAGGATACGTACGACAATATCACCGCCACTCTAAACCCTGGCGAGCGTGTCCGAAAATGGTTGACCTTCCTGCTGGTGGAGGCGCAACCCTCCCTGCTCGTGCTCGAAGCCGACTCGACATATGGGCTTCCATCCCAACGCCTCATCTGGGACCTGGGGCCTGCTCCCGCTGCGGTCACAGCCCCGCCGTTGATTGACGGGGAAAAGGAACAGACCATCTACGCTGTCGGCGAAACGGTACAGGCGGGCGAACTGACCATCCGGGTGACGGGTGTTTCGTACCCGCCATCCAACGCCCAGTCGCCTGCGGGCTATAAAAAAGTGCATGTTGATCTGGTGTTCGAGAATACCGGCTCGCAAGACATAGAAATCGACCCCGGCTATGCGGCCTGGCTGAAAGACGCCCACGGATACGAATACTCCACCGCATTTGCGATGAACTATTCCACCATATTCCCCGGCGGGAACCTGACCACTACGGCAAAGTTCGAGGTGCCTGAAACCGCAACAGGCCTTATGTATGAATTTGACGGCTTATACATCGGCCTCCCCAAGATTTTCGTTCGCCTGGAACCATAATATGTTCATTGCTTTTACGATCCGCTCCTGACGAGGACAGAAAAAATGACGAAGCGTTTGTTCTTGATCTTTCTCCTCCTGATTTTGGTGACGATGGCCTGCTCTCTGGGGGGGACCGCTCCCCGGGGAGACGCGCCCCCCCAGGAGGGGCAACAAACCACGCCCTCGCGCGCCGCGCCGACCGGCGAGGTTTCCGCCTCCCCCCAGGGGGAGGACGCCATCCCCCCCATCTACGTGACGGTTGCCGGTCATATCGAAGATGTGTCCGTCTACGCCAATTGTGATGCCTACCCCGACTTCCGCGGGAAACTGCTCCAGTTTGCCGAAGCGATTGCCCCCTACAATGCGGCCGTCAACCTGCAAATCGAGTACGAGTTTTTCATGGGCGTCTCACGCTGCGAAACCGGGGAGATGAAAGCCGCCACAAACGGGCAAAATGTGATCGATTATCTGGCGACCCGCTACCATTTCGAGATCGACGCCCACCAGGAAGGCGGCTGGGACGTCGAAGGCCGGGACAACTACGCCGACATCCGCTATCTGGGCGGGCAGGTCACCTCCGCCATCACCGAAACCCTCGGCGGCCTGGTGTGGGACGATCCGGCGCAGTGGATGCGCCTTGCCGGAGGAGAGAGCGGGCAAATCTATCCCGATTTTACCTGGACGCCAGAGGCGTTCACCCTGGCGGTCAGCTCCAAACATCACGAGGGCGATTTCAGCGACGACGACGTCGCCAGCGGCGTCTGGATACCCAAAGGGGCCAGGTCGGATTTCTGGACCCACGACCCCAACGGGCCGATGGTCTACATCGGGCCGGGCGAGTACGACAACTGGAGCGCCAACCCCACCCATCTCCCCACCTCGGAATTCGTGCAATACTTGCTCGCCCAGCTCGAACAGGGGAGGCTGCCGCGGGACAAGATGTACACCGCCTCCATCGCCGTGCCGCAGAGCATCATCTTCCATCCCGAGGAGTACGGCGATTTGCTGGCCGTGCTGGATCAACTGAAACCCCTGGTTGAATCCGGACAGGTGGTTTATGCCACGTACGCCCAGGTGGTGGAAATCTGGCGGACGGAGTACGGTGCCAGCCCCAATATTTTCTTGCGTTAGGGCTGATTTGCAACAATAGACCTCTTGCATAAGTGCTCATATCGCCGTTCCCGGCGGCGAGACGCCGCCTAGAGCAAGTTGGTTTATTGGTTTTTGCAAGAGGTCTAATAGGGAATGGCCATAAAGTGATATCATGAAAACGGGGCGGCATTCTGTCAGCAACCTTCCGACTCCGCTCGAAGAGATTTGTCATTTTGGGAGGACTGGGATGAAAAAGCGAACGGGTTTTCTGTTCTGTGTTCGGCTGGCTGCATGGGGTGTTTTGGCTGTGCTGCTGTCTGGCCTGATGGTCGTCTCGTCTGCCCTGGCTCAGCCGGGCGGCGAGACTTTGCTTTACGCGCAGGATTTCGAATCCGGGCCGCTCGAAGAATGGGACCTCGGCCAGGGCTGGGAGGTCGTGGAACACGAGGGGGGACACGTTCTGGCCGGACAGGGGCACGAATGGGCGGCGCTCACCGCCGGTCCTTGGAGCGATTACCGGTTGCGCTTCAAGGTCAAGCTGGCCGATAACGCCGCCCTGCACGCCAACGTCCGTTTGGCGTCTCTATCTCGTTACTTCGTGGGGCTGAGCAGGCATGATCTGTACATCGCCAAGCAGACCGGCCCGGAGGCGTTCCTGAGCGACCTGGCCCGCGCGCCGGGGCTCGGCGGCGGCTGGACGACGGTCGAGATTGCCGCTTACGGGGCGACCGTGACCGTCTCGGTGGACGGGCAGGCGGTGATGACCTATACCGACCCCGACCCGTTGACCGCTGGCAGCGTGGCCTTCGAGTCGCTGGAGGATGGGCAGGTGCTGATCGACGAGGTCGAGGTCTGGGGGCCGGCTCCGACGCCGACCCCGACGATGGTCGGCGGGAGGGGCTGGGTGCGCACCGGCGGCCCGCTGGGCGGCCTGGGCTACGACGTCCGCATGGACCCGCGCAACCCGGACGTGATGTACGTCACCGACGCCTGGGCGGGGGTCTTCAAGAGCACCGACGGCGGCCAGACCTGGTTCCCGTCCAATCAGGGCATCACCACGCGGGCGGGCGAATCGGGGGACGCCATCCCCGTCTTCTCGCTGACGATTGACCCCAACAACCCGGATACGCTTTGGGTCGGCACGCAGAACACGCGCGGCATCTTCAAATCCGTCGACGGCGGCCAGACCTGGGTCGAGATGGACGAGGGCGTGGTGGAGTACCAGGGCATCACCTTCCGCGGCTTTGCTGTGGACCCTGCCGACTCCGATGTGGTCTACGCCGCGGCGGAGATTTCCAGTTGGGCCTGGGCGGATGAGCCGCAGCAGGGGCGCGAGTTCGACCTGACCAAAGGCGTGGTCTACAAGACGACCGACGGCGGGGAGCACTGGCAGGCCGTCTGGCGCGGCGACAACCTGGCGCGCTACATCTGGATCGACCCGCGCGACCCGGACGTGCTCTATATCTCCACCGGCATCTTCGACCGCGAGGCCGCCAACTCCGACCCCCAGGCCGGCTCCCCCGGCGGCGAGGGGGTGCTCAAGTCCACCGACGGCGGCCAGACCTGGACGCACGTCAACAACGGCCTGGATAATCTCTACGTCGGCACCCTGTTCATGCACCCCGAAAACCCGGATATCCTCCTGGCCGGGACGGGCAACAACCAGTACCACGACGGATCGGGCGTCTACCTGACGACCGACGGCGGGCAGAGCTGGACGCAGACCCTGCGCAGCGGACCTATCGAGGCGGTCGAGTTCTCGACCGCGGACACGAATATCGCCTACGCGGGCAGCGCGGACGGCTTCTACCGGAGCGAGGACGGCGGACGCACCTGGCGGCAGGTCTCCAGCCACGACTGGGGCTCGCCGGGCGTGCGGGTCGGCTTCCCGATCGATCTCCAGGCGGACCCGCGCGATCCGGAGCGCATCTTTGCCAACGCCTACGGCGGCGGCAACTTCCTGAGCGACGACGGCGGGCGGACGTGGCGTGACGCCAGCAAGGGCTACACCGGCGCGCAGGTGCGCGCCATCGCCGTGGTCCCCTCGCAGCCCGGTGTGGTCTACGCCGCGGCGCGCAGCGGCATCTTCGTCTCCCGCGACGGCGGCGGGAACTGGACGGGGATCGCTTACCCGCCGGCGCGCGTCATGGAGTGGAACGCGGTCGCCCTCGACCCCGGCGACCCCGACCACATCCTGGCGGCCAATAACTGGAACAATCTCGTCCTGGTCAGCGCCGACGGCGGCCAGTCCTGGGCGTTGACCGAGACGGAGATCAGGAAGGGGGTGCGCGCCGGCTGGCGGGTGGTCGCTTTCGCTCCATCCGACCCGCAGACCATCTATGCCGCCACGGCGGGCTTTTACTCTGCCGGTTCGTTCGCCCCCGACATGCCGGGCGCGGGCCTCTCTGCCTCGCACGACGGCGGGGAAACCTGGCAGGTGATCAACACCGAACTGACGGGCGATGCCAGTATCTGGGGGCTGGCGGTCGACCCGCACGATGCGGCCCGCCTCTTCGCGGCCAGCCCCAACAAGGGGATTTTGCGCACACTGGATGGCGGCGGGACCTGGGAGCAGGTCGGGCAGGGGCTGCCGCAGGAAGCGTTCTCGATTGCCATGCACCCGACGAATTCGCAGATGCTGCTGGCCGGGTTCATGCGGGCGGGCATGTATCGCACGCAGGACGGCGGCCAGACTTGGCAACACGTTGGGAGCGGCCTGCCGCCGGAGGCCAGCGTGACCAGTATCGTGTTCGACCCGACGGACCCGCAGGTGGTCTACGCGGCGGACATCACCAGCGGGGCATACCGTTCAGAGGACGGCGGCCAGACCTGGGCACCGCTCAACGAGGGCCTGCTGACGCGCGCCGTCGGCGTGCTGGCGCTCTCTTCTGACGGCCAGCACCTGTACGCCGCGACGGAGGGCGGCGGCGTCTTCCGTCTCGACCTGAACGGCCAGCCGCCCGCATCCGCGCCGGCCACATCCCCAACGGCCAATGAGCCTGCCGCCGAACCTGAGGGCGGGGGCGGCGGAGGCGGCTTGCCTTGCGCGAGCGGCGCGCTGCCCCTGGCGCTGGTCGGTCTGATTTGGGCGCGGTTCAGGAAACAGAAATAGGCTAACAACGTATTGGCAGAAAGGAGATTGTGATGCGTAAGTGGGCAACCGTTGCAGTCGTCATCGTTGTTTTTTCAAGTATGTTGGTTTTTCCGGGGTTGGAAGTCCGTGCCCAGGTGGGGGGGCTGCACGAGACGTTTGACGACCCGACCCTGCCCGGTTGGGAGCACTCGCCCAACGCGACCGTGCAGGGTGGTGTGTTGCGCCTCGAGACGGGAGGGTTTGCCTTTCATCCCGGCGAATGGGGAGATTTCACCTTGAGCCTCCGCATGCGCCGACTGGAAGCGGGCGAGAGCGTCCTGGTTCTGGCCTATCGCTCCAGCGAGGCAGGTCAATACGCACTGCTGTTGAGCAGCGAAAACCTGGCCCTGCAGCGCCAATCAGGCGGCGAGAGCGCAGATTTGGGGAGCGCGCCGATAGAGCCTGTCCCGCCCCAGGAGTGGATGCAGGTGCGCGTCGTTGTCACCGGCGGCGCGCAGCAGGTCTTTCTCAACGAGGGGCTGGTGCTGGATGCGGACGACCCACAGCCGCTGCCCGCGGGCGGTCTCTCGCTGAGCGTGCAGGGGGAGGGGGGCGGCGAGTTCGACGACGTGACGCTCTCCACCGCCGCCGCGCCGCCGCAGGAGGCCATTCCGGCGACGACACAGGCGCCTGTGCCCTCCTCCGAGATGCTGCCCGTGGATGCGCTCACCTGGGTGTGGCTGGGCGGCCCTCCCGGCGGCCTGGGCTACGACATCCGCATGCGGCCCGACAACCCGGACGTGATGTTCGTCACCGACGCCCACGCCGGCGTCCACAAGAGCACCGACGGCGGGCGGACGTGGTTCCCCGTCAACGAGGGCATCGCCCCGTTTGGTGTGGTTGGCGCCCCTGTTTTCAGCGCGACCATTGACCCCCACGATTACGATACCGTTTGGGCGGGCACCCAGGGTACCGGACGTGTCTACCGCAGCACCAATGGCGGGCAGAGTTGGGAACTGCGCGATGAGGGCATCGCCCACGAGGGGCGCAGCGTGCGCGGCATCACGGTTGACCCCAACGACCCCAATGTGGTCTACGCCGGCGTGGAAGTCCCCAGCCACATCTGGAACAACGGCGAGGTGCTCAACCGCCGCCAGGATTTGGTCAAAGGCGAGGTGTACAAAAGCACCGACAGAGGGGCGACCTGGACGCGTATCTGGGAGGGGAACAACCTGGCGCGCTACGTCTGGGTGGATCCGCGCAACAGCCAGCGCGTCTACGTCTCGACGGGTATCTTCGACCGCGACGCCGCCGATTCCGACGTGCCCAACGGCGTGTGGGGCGGCGTCGGCATCCCGCGTAGCGACGACGGCGGCCAGACCTGGACCGTGCTCGATGAGCGCAACGGGCTGGGCGGGCGCTACATTCCCAGTCTGTTCATGCACCCCACGAATCCCGACATCCTGCTCGCGGCGGTCACGGAGACGGCGGATCGTCCGGGCGTCTACGTCACCCGTGATGGCGGCGACACCTGGCAGATGGTGCTGGATACGCACGGCCTGGGCGCGGAGGCGGTCGAGATCGCCGTGGGCGACCCGAACGTCTGGTACGCCGCCGGCGAAGGCATTATCTACCGCAGCGACGACGCCGGGCAGACCTGGCAATCCTTCCCCATTCGCACGCCCAACCGCGTTTCCGGCGTGCCGATTGACCTGCAGGTGGACCCGCGTGACTCGTACCGCATTTTCGTCAACAACTACGGCGGCGGCAACTTCCTCAGCGAGGACGGCGGGGAGACCTGGGTGGAGGCCAGCAAAGGCTACACGGGCATAAAGATAGGCGATGTCGGCGTGCTGCCGGGGAACGCCGCGACGGTTTTTGCGGTCGGTTTTCGCAGCGACGATGCTGGGCAGACCTGGGCGGCCATCGAGCCGGGTGGCATCGATGCGTTTCGCTTTCTCGTCTCGGACGATTCGCCGGTGGTCAAACTGGTCTTCGGCGACAGCATCGGGCACGTCTGGCACAGCGGCGACGGCGGCCAGACTTGGCAATCCATCCAGGTGGTGGATACGATGCGCGGCATGGCGGAAGGGCGTTTTTGGGGTGACGTACACTTGCAGCGCGCTCTGGCCGTCGCGCCTTCCGATCCGCAGGTTATGTACACCGCTTTCAGCATCGGCACGTGCCTGGCATCGCGGATCGTGTTCGATGATTGCCTGAGGCTGAAAAGCGCGGGCATATACCGTTCCCGCGACGGGGGGTATACCTGGGAGGCGCTTTCCAACGCGCCCTTCTTCGAGGCCTCCACCCTGCGCATCGCTGTGCATCCGCAAGATAGTCAGTTCCTCTTCGCAGGGACGGCGCGCGGCCTGTTCCGCAGCCGCGATGGCGGGCAAACCTGGGAGACGGTCAACGATATCAAGGTGGATTACAGCGATCCCAACCTCGACCCGGATCTCCGCGCCGCGGCGCTGGAAGCGCCCATCGTCCACGACGTCGCCTTCGACCCCTTCGATCCGCAGACCATGTACGCGGCCTCCGTCCCCGGCGTGGTTTGGCGCAGTGACGATGGTGGCCAGACCTGGGCCCAGAGCGCGGCGGGGATGGACCCCAACGAGGGGATCTTATACCTGTTGCCCGATCCCACTCGCCCCGGCGTGATCTACGCCAGCGCCGATTTTTCGGGCGTCTTCCTCAGCACCGACAGTGGCCAGACCTGGCAGAGCATTTCCAACGGGCTGACGAACCCCAACGCGCGCGGCCTGGCGCTCTCGGACGATGGGCGCACGCTGTACGTGGGGACGATGGGCAGCGGCGTCTACCGCCTCGACCTGACCGGGCAGCCTCCCGTCTCCGCGGCGGCGGTGGAGACGCCGGAAGATGGAGGGCAGCCGGAAAGCCCGACTTCCGCCGCGCCCGCCCCGGAAGGGGAAAGCGGCGGCGGCGGCCTGCCTTGCGTGGGCGGCGCGCTGCCGTTGGCGCTGGTCGGCCTGATTTGGGCGCGGCGGCGCAGAGTAGAAAGGAAGTGTGATGAACGGCTGTAGACGATTTCCCCGTTGGTTCGCTCTCGCGGCGGGCGTTTGCCTGCTGACCGCGCTCCTGGCGCGCGCTGCCCTGGCGCAGTCTCCGGTGGAGGTGTACGCCATCCAACCGTCCGAGGGGCGGCCCGGCCAGGAACTGGATGTGACCCTGCGCGGCCGCGGCTTCGGCGAGGCGAACCAAGTCAGCCTCACCATCGAGGATATCGAGGTCATCGAGACCTGGGTTCTCTCCGATGAGGAGATGGGCGCGGTCATCTCCATCCCGGCGAACGCCTCGCCCGGCCCGCGCACGGTGGAGGTGACGGCGATCTTCGGTCAGAACGAAGTGTTCTCCGATACGCTGCCGGGGGGCTTCCGCGTGCTGGAGGCCCCCGCCCCGCCGGGCGAAGGCGGCGGAGGCGAAGAACCGTACACAGGCGAGACGGACTGGCTGGGTCTGCTCATCCTGCTGCTGGGCGTGGGCGTCGTCCTGCTGGGCGGCGCGGCCCTGGCGGTGACGTTGACCGTCAGGTGGCGTCGCTCTGCCGTGCGCAAGAAGTGGCAGAGCCAGGCCACGGAGCAGGACCTGCCGCAGACCTGCCAGGAGGGGACGTATTTCGTCCGCCGCGAGAAGCCCAAAATCAAACCTGGCCGCTGGCGGGTGACCGGTCTGAAGGTTACCCTGTACGAGGCGCGCGGCGGGGAGAGCAAATCCGTCCACGCAGTCCCCTCCGAGGTGGCGAAGAAACTCGATCAGGCTGCCCGCCAGCGCCTGCTGCACGGCGATTCCGAAGCCTTGCGGGCGAAAGTGGACGAGATCGGGCGCGAACTGACGGCGCTCGTCCTGGCCTGGCAATTGCTCTCGGAGGCTGGGAAGGACGTCCTCCTGGAGACGCGTCTGGAGGGCGGTCAGGCGGAGGTCAAGTTCGTCCGCTATCGCTGTGTGGGGACTCCGGGCGGGTGGCGCAAACACGATGAGTGGACCGTCAAACTGAAGGCGGTGGACCACCTGCCGCGCGCCCTGCGCGGCCCCCATGCGTCCGAAACCCGGGAAGCCTACAGCGCGTTCCTGAACGGAGAAGTGCGCGCCTACCTTCTGCAACTGGTGGAAGAGGCCGGGCGGCTGTTTTAGAAAGAGAAGATGAACATGTTCTACTTCACCTATCGCCCCTCGCGAATAGCGGTCTGTGTTCTTGCGCTGATCATCGTCCTGTCGTCATGTCGCCCCGCTGATACCCTCTCCGGCGTGGTGCGCGACGAATCCGGCCCGGTGAGCGGCGCGGTGGTGCGCGTCCAGACCAGCGAGGTCTTCGCCGTCACCGATGCCGGGGGCCGCTTTACGCTTTCCGGCCTGACGCCCGGCGAGCCGGTCTCCCTCTCCGCCTGGGCGCCGGGATATTACATTGCCGGGGGCGAGGAATTCACGCCGGGGGGCGGGGAGATCGAGTTGACACTGACGTCCCACCCCACGGAGGACGACCCCGATTACGCCTGGCTGAGCGCCTTCGCCGAGGCCGGGGAAGAGGCCAACTGCCAGAACTGCCACGCCTCCTTGCTGGAGGAGGGCGAAGAGGCCTCGCTGCCCTTCGATGAGTGGCAGCGCGATCCCCACGCCCGCGCCGCGCAAAACCCGCGCTTCCTGACCATGTACGGCGGCACGGACATGGACGGGAACCAAAGCCCGCCCACACGCTACGGCTACAACCGCGACTACGGTCGCTTCCCGCTGCCGCCCAACCCGAACAAGCCCTACTACGGTCCGGGCTACAAACTCGATTTCCCGGAGACGGCGGGCAACTGCGCGGCCTGCCATACTCCCGCCGCGGCGGTGAACGCCTCCTACGGCACCGATCCGCGCACTGTAACCGGCGTGGGCGCGGAGGGCGCGGCCTGCGATTTCTGCCATAAAATCTGGGATGTGAAACTGGGCGCGGACGGCCTGCCCTATCCCAACATGCCGGGGGTGCTGTCCTTCGAGTTCCGCCGCCCGCCGGAGGGTCACCAGTTCTTTGCCGGTCCCTTCGACGACGTGGCCCCCGGCGATGACACCTACGTCCCGCTGTACGCGCAGGGCCAGTACTGCGCCCCATGTCACTTCGGCGCGTTCTGGAACGTGCAAATCTACAACTCCTTCGGCGAGTGGCTGGAGAGTCCCTACAGCGACCCCGAAACCGGGCAGACCTGCCAGGACTGCCACATGCCGCCCGGTCAGAACGACCATTTCGTGCGCTTGGAGAAGGGCGGACGCCAGCGCGACCCTGACTCCATCTTCAGCCACGACATGACCGTGACCCCCGATCTGCTGCGGCAGGCGGTCACGATGGACGTACAGGCCGAGCGCCGGGAGGGACAGGTCGTCGTCACCGTCACGCTGACCAACACCGGCGCGGGTCACCACGTTCCCACCGACAGCCCGCTACGGCAGATGATCCTGCTGGTGCAGGCCGTCGATTCCGGGGGCGCATTCCTCCCGTTGGTGGAGGGGACGCGCATCCCCGCATGGGGCGGCGTGGGCGACCCTGCGCAGGGCTACTACGCCGGTCTGCCCGGCGCATTG
>JAADGN010000113.1 GCA_013152325.1 Chloroflexota bacterium | reverse complement strand
CGGTGGCGCTGGAGCAGGGCTCGAAGTTCGCCATACGCGAAGGCGGCCTGACGGTCGGCGCTGGCGTGATCACCGAGATCATTGAATAGGTAGGAGAACGATCCGTTTTGGGTCGTGGTGAAAAGATATGTCCTCGAAGAAAGGTGTTCGCCCGGTTATTACGCTGGCATGCAGCGAGTGCAAGGAGCGAACTTACACGACAGAAAAGAATCGCCGCAACGATCCTGGCCGTCTGGAATTGAACAAATTCTGTCCACGCTGCCGGAAGCATACGTTGCATCGCGAGACAAAATAATCAATGTCAGGTGACAGGTGTCACGTACCATGTTCCTGACGTGATACGTGACACGAATGCACCTGACATTACATAGGCCAGTAGCTCAATTTGGTAGAGCTCTCGTCTCCAAAACGAGTGGTTGTGGGTTCAAGTCCTGCCTGGCCTGTCTTTTGGTGACGCCGCCCTCCTCCCTGTGGGGGGCACGCGTGCCCTTTTGGGGTATGTGTGAGGCGGCGTTTTAACCTTCAATGGATAGAAGGAGAACGGTTTGGCTACTAAAAAGGAATCTCGAAAAAAAGGCGGTATCCGACGTTTCACGCGTGAGACGATTGGAGAACTTCGCAAAGTTTCCTGGCCAACCCGCCAGGAAGCAATGAACCTGACCGTGATTGTGATCGTCGTGATGGTGTTCATGGGGTTTCTCCTGAGCGTGACGGATATCATAGCTGGTCGCTTGTTGAACCTGGCGCTTGGTATCTAACGCCCAAACTGCGGGTGTTGGTCAATTCGCTGGTCTGAATTGAGGTTTTGTAATGGATGTCCAGAATCCGGAAGAACAGTTCGAGAAAATAATCGAACAAGTGGAATCGGCTGAGGAGCCCGAGGCTCCCTCGGCAGAGGCCCCGTTAACGGATTCTGAAGAGCAGGCCCCAGCCGAAGCGTCCAAGACGGAGGCCGCGGCTGGACCCGAATCCGAATCCGAGTCTGGATCTGAAGCCGAGGAAGACAAAGCGGCTTGGTACGTGGTGCATTGCTACTCGGGCTACGAGAACAAAGTTCGCCATAATCTCGAACAGCGTATCGAGACCATGGGGATGAAAGACATGATTTTCGATGTCGTCATCCCTACGCAGGAAGAGATTGAAGTCAAGGACGGGAAGCGGCGCACGGTCGAGCGACATATCTTCCCCGGCTACGTGCTGGTCAATTTGATCCTGACCGAGGAATCATGGTTCGTCGTCCGCAATACGCCGGGCGTGACCGGTTTTGTCGGTATGGGCAATTTGCCCACTCCGCTGCGCCCGGAGGAAGTTGCGCAGATCATCAAACGGATGGAGTCCGATTCGCCGACGGTCAATGTCACCTTCAAGGTCGGCGAGCGAGTACGTATTATCGATGGCCCGTTCAACGACTTCCGGGGTCTGGTTTCCGATATTGACATGGAGCGCAACAAGGTGCGCGTCATGGTCAGTTTCTTTGGGCGCGAAACGCCCGTTGAGTTGGATTTCCTTCAAGTCGAGAAGGCATAGTTGTAAAAGACGTATCGCACATTATTGTGATGCGAAAAGTGGGAGGGCGACCCTAATCGCCCGCCAAAACCACAGAGGAGTAAAGAATGGCAAAGAAATTTAAAGCAATCGTGCGGTTACAGATCGAGGCTGGAAAAGCCAACCCCGCGCCGCCCATTGGCCCGGCGTTGGCGGGGCATGGCATCAACATCATGGCCTTCTGTAAGGAATATAATGCTCGCACGTCGAGCCGGCCGGGCGAGATCATCCCGGCAGAGATCACTGTCTACACAGATGGATCGTTCACTTTTGTTTTGAAGACCTCGCCCGCGGCGGTGCTTTTGCGTAAAGCGGCTGGCGTGGACAAGGGCTCGGCAGAACCAAATCGCGAGAAAGTTGGCACGGTCACCCGCGACCAGGTTCGCGAGATCGCCGAGATCAAGATGAAAGACTTGAACGCGATCGACATCGAAGGCGCTATGCGTCAAATCGAAGGGACAGCCCGAAGCATGGGCATTGTCGTCGTTGACTAAACAGGTGGGAGGGCGCGGTATGTTATGCCGCGTCCGTTTGCACCACGGAGGATAAACATGGCGAAACACGGAAAGAAATATCTGGCCGCAGCGGCCAAAGTTGATCAAAATAAATTCTATGCTCCCGGCGAGGCCGTGGCCCTGGCATTGGAGACTTCGACAACCAAATTTGACGCGACGGTCGAAGTACATTTGCGTATGGGCCTTGATCCGCGTCAGGCCGACCAGCAGGTGCGTGACGTGGTCAACCTGCCGCACGGATTGGGCAAGACGGTGCGTGTGTTGGTCTTTGCGGCCGGCGAAGGCGCAACCGCCGCCCGTGAAGCCGGCGCGGATTTCGTCGCGGACGATGACGAAATGCTGAAGAAAATTCAGAATGGCTGGACTGATTTTGACGTCGCCATCGCTACGCCGGACATGATGGGCAAAGCCGGCCGCCTGGGCCGTGTGCTTGGTCCGCGCGGCCTGATGCCAAATCCGAAGGCCGGTACGGTCGTTCCAGCCGAAGACCTGCCGCGTGCGATTGAAGAGGCGAAAGCTGGACGCGTTGAGTTCCGTTTGGACAAGACCGCGAATATCCACGTGCCGGTTGGCAAGGTTTCGTTTGGTGAACAGAAGTTGAAAGAGAATTTCGCATCCCTGATGGACGCTATCAAGAAGGCTAAGCCTGCAGCTGCAAAAGGGAATTACATTCGACGCATTACCTTGACGACCACGATGGGTCCTGGTATAAAAGTTGACCTTGCGCAGGCTCAATCTCTGGAGGTAAGCGGGTAGAGCACGTCGCCCGCATAAACTCAAAACCTATCACTTCGCCGAAGAAAGCAGGCGCTCTGGGTGTAGTTGAAGAGCTTAATTCCCTGCCCAGGTGAGGACTGAACGAATATGTCAACCTTTGTGGGTTGTACATCCCTTTCGAGGGAATCAAGTCTTTGCCTGGAAGTTGATAGGCAAAGACTTTTTATGGAAAGGAGGTAAACATTTTGGCCCTTTCAAAGCAACGTAAACAAGAAGTGCTGGCTCAGTACAAGGATTGGATGAGCAAAAGCCAGGCGGTGATTCTGGTGGAATATACCGGTGCGACCATGAAAGACATGGAAACCATCCGAGCCAATATCCGCGAAGTGGGCGGCGAATTCCACGTGGTTAAGAATACACTGGTCAAGCTGGCGCTCGAGGCGAACGATCTGCCCATTCCGGAAGGCTATCTTGAGAACAGCACCGCGATCGGTTTTGCGTTTGAGGATATTGCCTCGACCGCCAAAGCCTTGGCTGCATCGGCCAAGGACGTCGAATCGCTTAAGTTCAAGGGCGGTTATATGGGGAGCGAGCTCCTCAGCCCGGAACAGATCAAGACCCTGTCCAAGTTGCCGTCTCTGCGTGTGTTGCAGGCCCAGTTGTTGGGCGTGTTGCAGGCTCCGGCGGGCAAGCTGGTCCGCACGGTTGCCGAACCGGCGCGCGGTCTGGCGTCTGTGTTGAAAGCATATTCTGAAGAATCTGCATCTGCCGCTGCATAAGCGGGTAACTTACAAAAAAACATTTCTAATATAACGCAAGGAGTTTGAAAATAATGGCTGCTAATCTTGAAAATTTGGTTGACGAACTGAGCAAGCTGAGCGTTCTCGAGGCCGCTGAGTTGGTCAAAATGTTGGAAGACAAATGGGGTGTTTCCGCTGCTGCTCCCGTAGCCGTGGCCGCCGCTGGCGCTGCCCCCGCTGCTGAAGCTGCTGAAGAGAAGACCGAGTTCGATGTGGTCATCAAGGAAACCGGCCCCAAGAAGATCGAGGTCATCAAGGCGATCCGTCAGTTGACCAGCCTGGGCCTGAAAGAGGCCAAGGAATTGGCCGAGACGGCTGGCTCCAAGGTGATGACGCAGGTCGGCAAGGAAGCCGCGAACGACGCCAAGGCCAAGCTGGAAGCGGCTGGCGCGGTCGTCGAGATCGCGTAAGCATCTGCCCAGACAGCAAACAAAAAAAGAGACGGCTTTGAAAAGTCGTCTCTTTTTGATTCCCGGGTCTATCTTTATACTGCGGTTGTCTGTACCTGACGGATGACCATGATTACTTTGCCTTTGATCTCCAGGCGTTCCGTCTTGTTGACGTAGATTGGTTCCATGGTCGGGTTGGCCGGTTGCAGACGGTAGCGGTCCTTTTCTTTGTAGAAATATTTGAGCGTTGTCTCGTCCCGGTCTGGCAGCCACACGGCGACCATATCGCCGTTTTTGGCCTCGTCAGTCTGTTTCATGATGACGATGTCGCCATCGTTGACCATGGCGTCGATCATCGAGTCGCCGTCTACTTCGAGTGCGAAGAGATTGTCGGATTTCTCCGGGCTTGGCAGGAGGGTACGGGCGATGTCCACGGAAGTCTCGGCGTCGTAGTAGTTGAAGTCGGATGCCGGGACGGGAACCGGCGCGCTGGCGACGATGCGGCCGACGACCGGCACCTTGAACATTTCCCCGAGAGGGTTGGCCCCGGCCAGGCGCACGCCGCGCGAAATTTTTCGATGACGTTCGATCAGCCCCCGTTTCTCCAGTTGGTCGAGATAATAATTGACCACCGAGGTGGACGAGATGCCGGTCTGTTCGCCGATCTCGCGTATGGTAGGGGGGTATCCTTCGCGGCTTTGGTATTCCTTCAGGAATGCCAGTATCTTCTTGTGCCGTTCACCAAGACCTTTGCTTTTGCGTACCATATCTACCTCCTGAGCAAATCTTCGCTCATTTGTGCTATGAAATGATACACGAACATCCGTTCTGAGTCAAGGGCTGTACGCGTCTGTTTTTTGCCCTTTTTTCTCCCTCAAGTGTGGATTTCGGCAGGTGTGTGCGCCTATACGTCGGCGGCGTTTGACGCGATTATTGGTATTCCTAAGGGGCACATCAATAATATTGAAATAATACTTGACAATATTGAAGATTTGTGTATAATATTTGCGTATTCAGGATATGTTGTTTGTGAATTTCAAGGAGAGTGTAAAGATGTTTCCTAGCGATACGATGAACTACTATGATTTGTATCGGATCCAACAGGCTGAATTGCACAAAATTGCAAACGTGCAACGCCTTTTGGCGGTGAAGAAAACGACTTCCGTGCGTGTCCGGTTGGGCGAGGCATTGATCGTGCTGGGACTGAAGCTCAAAGGGCAGCCCGTTCAGGATGTGCAGTTGGCCTTTTCTGCCCGCTAAATTCTATTGAGGAGATAAAAGATGTATTCTGTACCTACGCGTTGCCCGGTTTGTGGCGATGAACTGATCATCACCCGTTTACATTGCTCGTCTTGCGAGACAACGCTTGAAGGACGTTTCTCGGTGAGCCATTTTGCACAGCTTGCCCCAGAGCAATTGGATTTTATCGAGACCTTTGTGCGCTGTGAGGGCAAGATCACCCGGATGGAAGCGGAACTCAGCCTTTCCTATCCCACCATCCGCAACCGTTTGCACGAGGTCATCCGGGCGATGGGTTACGAGCCGGGCAAAGACGAACCGACAGAACTGACGGAAGAACAGCGTCAGCAAATTCTGGACGATTTGGATGCGGGCAAGATTTCGGCAGACGAGGCCATGCGTCTGCTGCGCGGCGAGGACGAGTAACGATGACGGACGAGGCGCAACGACACATATTGGCGATGCTCGAAGCCGGCAAAATCTCGGCCGAAGAGGCCGCGCGTCTGATGCAGGCGCTGGACGAGAATCCTGCCAGGGACGAGGAGCCCGCCTTCGAAGCGGAAGCAGACCCCTCATCCGGGTTCGAAGCGGACGACGGGCTGGCGGCGACTGCGGCCAAAGTGCGCGGCTTCTGGCGCATCCCGTTGTGGATCGGCGTTGGCGTCACCGTCATGGGCGGACTGTTGATGTACTGGGCGATGCAGGCCTCCGGCCTTGGCTTCTGGTTTTATTGCGCCTGGCTGCCGTTCCTGCTCGGTGTGCTGGTGATCGCGCTGAGCGCTGCCAGCCGGACGTCACGTTGGTTGTTCGTGCGTGTGGAGCAGGCGCCGGGCGAGTCGCCGCGCAAGATCGTTTTTGGCTTCCCGCTCCCGCTGCGAGCGACGGCCTGGGGACTGCGGAATTTTGGACACAAGATCCGCGGGCTGGACGCGACCAGTGTGGACGAGGTTTTGCAGGCGCTGGCGGAGACTCCCTCTGGAGATGCGCCGTTGATCATCGACGTGCATGACGATGAAGACGGTGAGCATGTCCAGGTTCTTATTGGCTAAAAGGAGCATGTCATGATGGCGACCACAGCGGAACGTATGAAAATTTTGAAGATGATCGAAGAAGGCAAAATTACGGCAGAGCAGGGGGCGGAGCTGCTCTCGGCGCTGGCGGACAAGAAGAAGGGCAGGGCGGGGGCGCTGTCGGGCGGCGCGCCGCGCTGGCTGCGCGTGCGTGTCACGGATACGAAGACGGGCCGCTCGAAGGCCTCGGTGCAGATACCGATTGGGCTGGTGGATGCCGGCCTGAAGATCGGCGCGCATTTCGCCCCCGAGGTGGATGGCATTGATATGTCTGAAATCATGGAAGCTTTGCGCGGCGGAATGGCCGGCAAGATCATTGACGTGATCGACGAAGAGGATGGGGAGCACGTCGAAATTTTTGTGGAGTGATGGGGTTCCCGTACAGATGCAAAAAGGGCGTCGGGACAAGTTCCTGTGCGCCCTTTTTTTGTTTTGACCGTTGAAGCGAACGTGAATGTCACGCGTGGACGGATTGCTGAGTATGCGTGAATTTCGCGTAAGATCGTCGCCACTCTTTCTATCCGTTTTCCAACAAAGCCCGGTTTTCCAGGAACCAGCGTACCGTGTCGGCCAGCGACTCGTGCAATGTGCGCGGCCGGTAGCCCAGTTCGCGCGTCGCCTTCTCGTGGCTGATGTGCGAGTTGCTTTGCAGCACTTCCAGCGAGTAGGGCGTGAAGCGCGGCCGGGCCTTGCCCAGACGATAGTAGAACGGCGCCAGCTTCGCCCCAAGTTCGGCCAGCGGACGCGGCACGCGGATCATCGAGAAGCCTTTGCCGGTGATCTCGCGAATCGTCTCCAGCAGGTAGCGCACCGACATGCGCGCGCCCGAAAGGATATAACTCTCGCCCGTGCGTCCCTTTTCACTCGCCAGGATCAAGCCCTGAGCCACGTCGCGCACGTCGACGAAATCGTAAGCTCCGTCCACATAGGGGCTGGGTTTGCGCTCGGCCGCGTCCAGGATGACTTGTCCCATTTCGGAACGACGGAAATCATACGGGCCGATGACGCCCGTCGGGCAGACGATGACGGCCTCCAGTCCCTCCCGCGCCGCGCGCTGGACTTCAAGCGTGGCCGCCGCTTTCGAACGGTCGTATGCCCCGTAGGGGTTGTCCGGGTCATAGGGCAGCGATTCGTCGATCACACCCCCATCCACGCGCTGGAGTGCGTGGATCGAACTTGTGTAGACGAAGCGTCCCACCCCGCCCCCTTTTGCGGCTTGGAGCATGTTGCGCGTGCCCTCCACGTTCACGCGCCAGACCAGCGGCTGCTGTCCCGGCATGATCGAGATGACTCCGGCCAGGTGGTAGACCTGTTCCACACCTTGAACGGCCTGATGCAGGCTTTCAGGATCGAGCACATCGCCGGCGACCATCTCGATGTCCAGGTTTTGCAGCGGGGTGGTGTCCTCCCCGCGCCAGATCAGCGCACGTACTTGTTTTCCTTTCTCGACCAATTGGCGGACGAGCACATTGCCGATGTGCCCGGTCGCGCCGGTGACTAGAATCATTTTTGCTCCTTTGCCAGACCAGTCATCATGATCTGCATGCTTTCTATCGCGGTTTGTTGCCAGTCGGTGCCCCGTGCGTCGAGCAGACCTTGCAGCAGCGTGCCGACGGCCAACGAGACGATCATCTCTGCGGCGATCTGCGGGTTGACCTCGCGGAATGTCCCCTCGGCGACGCCTTGTTCGATCAATTCGGCGAAGAAATCGCGGTAGCGCCGGTACGGCGAGATGGTCGCGTCCCAGACGGTTTTGTCGCGGCTGGCCTGCGCCCAGAATTCCAGGAACATGGGCAGACGTTGGTCGGCATCGCGGAAGATGCCGGGGATCAGGGCGGTCATGTTCACAAAGACCTGGGCTACGTTCTCTGTTCCCTCGCGGGCTGTTTCGAGCTGGGTTTCCAGCCCGCTGAGCCAGTTTTCGAGCAATTGAAGGAAAATGGCCTGCTTGGTGGGAAAGTGGTGGTAGAAGGCGCCCTTGCTCACGCCGGCCTCGGCGCAGATTGCATCGACGCTGGCCGACTCGTAGCCGGAACGGGCAAATAGTTTTCGAGCGGCGTCCAGGATGTGGGCGCGGGTCGTCTCGCTGCGTTGCTGCATGGGCACTCCTTGTGAAAAACCGACCAGACGGTATGTTTTTACCCCCGTTCAGACCGTCTGTCAAGTTGTATGCAGGTAACAGAGCTGATAAGCCAACCTCCTGCGGGTTTATCACCCGCAGGAGGTATATGCGCCGTTGCCGGTTCGATCATTTTGGCTTTCGGGCTGTGATCTTGGCGCTGAAGATGGCCTTTTGGGGGTCGAAACTTTCTGCTTCCATTGTGTCGTTGGCCTCGACAACTTCTCCATCGACGCCCTCATTTGCCACGATGACAGTTTTGCCCTGTTTTTTGGCTTCTTCGACCTTCTTGACTGTTTCAGGGTCGAGCTGCTCGATCGCGGCATCGATCGTTTCTTTGTCCCAATATGTGGGGATGACCTCCACGTCGACAAAGCCAGCCGCCTCGATGGCCGCGACGTAATCCCCGACCTCCAACGCCCCAGCTATGCAGCCTGCCCAGGCACTCAGGCTGTTTTTGATGGCGTCGGGGAGAGGCCCGTCGGTGACAATATCGCTGACGGCCAGTTTGCCGCCGGGCCGCATCACCCGGAAGGCTTCGCGAAAGACTTGGGGTTTATCGGGGCTGAGGTTGACCACACAGTTGGAGATGATCACGTCCACGGTTTCATCGGCTACGGGGAGGTGCTCGATCTCGCCCAAACGGAACTCGACATTCTCGGCGCCAACTTTCATCTTGTTGGCCCGCGCTCGCTCGATCATGGCGGATGTCATGTCCACGCCGATGACCTTGCCGGTAGGCCCAACTTTCTTGGCTGCCAGGAAACAGTCGATTCCGCCGCCGGAGCCCAGGTCCAGCACCGTTTGTCCCTCTGTAAGGGAGGCCAGGGTGACCGGGTCTCCGCATCCCAGTGATAAATTGGTGACGTCTTCGGGCAGGTCAGCGACATCCGGATCTTCATAGAGTTTTGCCACCGTGTCCATCTGGGCAGCATCATCCGGTCCGCAGCATGAATTTTGGGATGTGGAACAGCCACAATCGACCTGCGGTGCGGCTTGATGCTGCTCAGCGGCTTTTCTGTATCGTTCTCGCACGACCGAGCGAACGTCGGTGGTTTCTTCTTGTTTGGTTTGGGTGGACATATCTGTTCTCCTTATGCATTTAGATATTTATATTTGTCGATGCGTTGTGACAAAAAATATACGTTTACTCCGGTACTTCGACCACCAATTTGACGCGTTGGCTGGGGGCGAAATCCTCAGCAACCTGGCAACAGCCCTGGGCCAGACGCTCCTGATTAAGCGTGTACAGAACCTGTTTGCCGCGCCGCTCGGATTTGACCAGCCCGGCGTTTTTGAGAATTTTCAGGTGGTGCGACACTGTTGGTTGGGCCACGTCTAGCTTCTCCACAATGTCGCTGACGCTGACCATTTCACAGCAACACAAGGCCATGATCTTCTGGCGGGTTTCATCGGCCAAAGCTTTGGCAAATTCCACCGTGTCGAGGACAAACGTTACTTTTTTCATATCGATAGCTATCTATATGTTGGTTATTCTAATCGAAGTGTATCTATATGTCAAGAGAGTTTAGAGCGCCCAAAACGGGAAAAGTGATTTCGATGTCAGCCGCGCATCATTAAATTCGCGCTATGACCACGCGTTCCGGCTCGATCGTGAATTCCCAATAACCCAGGTCGGCGGCGCGGTAGACCAGCCGCAGGTGTTCGCGCGTGCGTTCCACTGTCTCCAATTTGATCGGACGCACAGGCCCAAAGGTGATGACGTCGGGATCCCATTCTCCCTGCTCTTCGGTTTTGTAGTCTTTTGGTGGGGCGTAGAGACGTTGGATGGCGACTTCATTGAGCAACAATCGTAAAATGGCTTCGGGCGCGTCCATCGTCCACAGCAGGCTGGCGGTGGCCTGGGTTTCGATTTCCTCGATGCGCTCTTCTTCGGTCAATTCCCATTGGACGGGCGACCAGATCGCGGGCAGGTTGTCGACGTATAGGGTTTCGGGGTCGATGACAGGGGGCACGGATAACTCCTTATTTCAACATCATGATTTCGTACAATGCATTGCCGCGTTCCACAGTGTGGATGTCTTCCAAATCGATCCGTAATTCCATTTCGGCGTTGAAACGGAAATAATAGGGATTGGCGAACAGACGCAGTATTTTCTGCTTCCAGGGCGGAAAGAACGTCAGCAGGCTGACCGCCTCGAGTATTTCAGGCTGCCGCAGGCGGATGACGACTTCGTTTGCGGCGTGTTTCCAGGTGAAATCCACCTCGCGAGGATATTGCCGCCCGTCTGCGTGTTGGACGAACTCGCGCGTTGCCATGCGCAGCGGATGTCCGTCGCCAGTGATGATCTGATCGCCTTTGGCCAGCATGAAGACGGGCAGACGTTGGGCGCCATAGGCTTTGGCTGCGATCTGTTCGACGAAAATCAGCGTAAAGTCTCCGACGTGAGCGCGGCCCCAGTACCAGTGATCCATGACGGTATCCAGGCCGAGGTTGCCCCAGTTGTGATCGTGGTAGCCTGTGCCGCTGACGTGGCGCGCCTGGCCGTCGTAAGTCAGCGTCCCCTCGACTCGTCCGTACGGGATGGCGGGCAGCCAGGCGAAGTAGTGCTCCCTGTCGCCGAAGTAAGATTTCCCCGCGCCGGGCCGCCAGGGTGGGACGATGCCGGTGAAAACCAGGTCGGCGGCGAGGCCCTCCGCCTCGGCATGGAGTTCGTAGCGATGCAGGTCGCCGCGTACCCGGTTGGAGGCAATGTGTACGTCGCAGGTTTCTTTGGAGGCGGAGAATTCTTCCGGAGAGAAAAGGGGGAACGCGACGCGTTTCTTTCCGTCGGGGCCGGTGATGGTCAGCGAGAGACCGGGTTTGAGCGGCCCTTTGCGCGCCAGCAGCGGCTTGGTGAGGTAGACAATGACCGCGGTCGAACCGTCGTCGAAATGGGCGTCAAAGTACCACCACTCAAAGGAACCGCGTCCCGTGTCGGCGCGCAGGCCGTCCTCCCAGGGTTGGATCTCTTCGCTCAGCCCTTCGGCGGCTATATCTTTGGGCGTGGTGGCGTAGAAGATGGGTTTGGGCATGGGCGATTTCCGGTCTTTGGCCGCTAGTCTACGGTCAGCGTTTTGCTCAAATTGCGCGGGAAATCCGGGTCGTAGCCGCGTGCTACGCTCATGTGATACGAGAGCAGTTGCAGGGGCAGCACGGAGAGCAGGGGACTGATGTACGGATTCGATTTGGGAATCACGATCACATCGTCCGCGTTGGCGTGCAGACGGGCGTCTTCTTCGCCGATGGCGATGGCGCGTCCGCCGCGGCAGGTCACCTCGTTGATGCCGCTCACGATCAACGGCACATCCTCCGGGCCGGCGACGAATATCAGGGGGTAGTCCTCGACCACGGCTGAGAGCGGACCGTGTTTGAACTCGGTCGAGAGCATCCCCTCACAATGGGCGTAGGTGATCTCTTTGAGTTTCAGCGCCCCTTCCAGCGCGATCGGGAACGTCGTCCCAAAGCCCAGGGTGTAGAGGTCGTTCCATTCGTTCAGCGAAGGCGCGATGGCTTCGATCTGCGGGGCGACCATCTCGATGGTTTGCTCCATCAGGTCGGGGATCTGCATCAGTTCCCGGGTGTCGCGTCCGGCCATGCGATAGGCCAGGTACAGGAAGGTGATGACCTGGTTGGTAAAGGTCTTGGTGGCCGGGACACTGATCTCGTAGCCGCAGCACAGCGGCAGCCAGCAGGAGGTCGCCTTGGTCAGGGTCGAGCCGATCACGTTGGCAATGCCGAAACTGGTCATGCCGCGCTTTTCGGCGGTTTGCAGGGCGGTGAGCACGTCTTTGGTCTCGCCAGACTGACTGACGAACACGCCCACGTCCTCGTGGCCGACCGCGGGGGCATATTGCGGGACGAATTGCGGCGCCAACACGGGGATGGCCGGACGGCCGGCCAATTGGGCGAAGTATACCGACCCGATCAGGCAGGCGTGGTAACTGGTCCCGCAGCCGACCAGGTACAGGTGACGGGCGTCCTTCATCTTCTCGAGGACGGTTTCGACCTCGCCGGAGTCTTCCAGCAGGTGCAGCAACTCGCGGGCAACGGAGGGCTGCTCGTGGATTTCCTTGAGCATAAAATGCGGATAGCCGCCTTTCTGGACGGCGTCCATGCTTTCGGTGACCGTCTCCGGCTCGCGTTCGATGGGTTGGCCGTCTTTTACCGAGCGCAACTCGACGTGGTCGGCATGCAGGGTGATGATCTCCCCGTCCTGGACGCGGATGATGGTGCGCGTTAGCGGCAGCAGCGAGGGCAGGTCTGACGAGAGACAGGTGAAACCCTCGCCAATGCCAACCACCAGGCCGGAGCCTTTTTTGATGGCATAGAGTTTATCGTCGCTGGCCTGTCCGATCACAAAGGCGTAATCGCCTTTCAGGTCGCCGTATGCCAGGCGGATGGCGTCGATGATGTCGTAGCCGCGCTTGGTGTAGCGTTCGACCGCGTGCACACAGGTCTCCCCGTCATTTTCAGAACGGACAATCAACCCCTCCTCGATGAACTGCTGCCGCAGTTCCACGTTGTTGACCACGTTGCCGTTGTGTGCGCCAACCACCTCGCCGTCTGAGTCGATGTGGGGCTGGGCGTTGACCTGCGAAGGCGCTCCAAAGGTGGCCCAGCGCAATTGTGTGATGCCGCGCTGCCCGCGCATTTCGGCAAAATTATAGCGGGCGGCAACGTCGTCCACGCGCCCGATGTCTTTTCGCAGGTCAATCGTGCCGTCACGGGACAGGGTTGCCGCGCCAACCGAATCGTAACCGCGATAGGTCAACCGCTGGGCGGCTTGGATCAGGATGGGGCCAAGATTTTCTTCTTTCTCTTTCACGATACCGAAAATTCCGCACATGCGCTGTGTTTCTCCTGTGGTTCGAGCGTGACAAGATTTTCAAGCAGTTCGCCACGAAGCATGCGGGGTTCACAGGGAAGAACTGTTTGGATCCCTGTGTTCTTCGCGCGCTCTGTGGGACGGGTGAATTTTATCTTAAACTCCTGCTTCCCACGGCGGCGTGCCGGAGCCGCCCGCGCCGTTCAGCGACCCGTGAACTGCTTCCGCCAAATCGGGCAGTAGATCCGCCGTAGCGGACAGCAGGCCGAAGCAGCCGGTGAGCATCATATCCCCGAACGGGACGGCGAAGTAGGGGCGCAGGTCGTTGGCCTGTCGTCGTTGGTCTGTCGATTGGAACATGCTCCGCCGCGGGCCTGTTACCACGACATCGAAATCATCGTCGCCGAGCGGGAGCGGTTCACCCGCATAGACCAGCGCGCCGTGTCCCTTGTCGTTGAAGATGGTTTCGTGTGTCAGCGAGCCGTCGGCCAGCGCGCGCAGGTAGCCTGTCAATTTGGGCAGGTCTATTTCGCCGGTGTGATGCTCGAAAACGCCCTCGATGCGGTTTCTTCCCAGCCGGAAAGCCAGCGTGTGGAAGTTGCCTATGTTGGCGATCAGCACGCGCTCGCGGGCAGCGACGATCGGGTCGGTCGTCGCGCCCAGCACGGCCGCGGGCGCCGTGTCCATGACGACCAGCGGCGCATCTACGTCGTGGGCAGAGTCGGCTACGGCTTGCAGGCGGGTCATGATGGGCGGAATGTCTTTAGCCAGGTAAGCGAAGGTGGACAAACTGTTCTTTGCGTGCAAACGCTCGTCCAGGTAGTCGAAACGAAATTGCCGGTCGGAGATGCCGGGCGGGGCTGCGCCGTGATCGAAGACGGCCACCGCGACCGCGTCCAAATCGTCGAGCGAGATGCCAAAGCGGGCGAAGGTCTCGGCGATGGCCGGGAAGTCGAAGTCGCGCAGTTCCAGACGGAGGACGGTGGGCGGTAGACCGCCGGCTTCGTCATCCGAGACGAGGCGAATGCCCATCGCCTGCACTCGCTGCAGGTCGTCATCCAGGGTTTTGGCCGCGTTTGGCGTGGCGTAAACGGGGAGACCAGCCTTGAG
>JAADGN010000033.1 GCA_013152325.1 Chloroflexota bacterium | reverse complement strand
CGAAACGTTGATTCGATGGAACGTGTAGTTCCTGTAAAACAAACGTTGGGCGGCTTCGCCCAAACCATCAAAATACGGAGAATTTTTGGGAGTGTACAATGACGGTCATTTCAACTGATCTAAAAGAAGTAATCAGAAAAAACGAAAAAGCCTATTTCATGATCAATTTCTCTGCCGGCATATTTTTTGCGATCATTGGGATTGTCGTTGTGGCTGTGACAATGGGCCAGGGGGTATCACCGCAGTGGGATAGCATACTGCGGCTGGTTGGCATCATCTTGCTGGCAGTGGGAGCCGGTAATTCCTTATACTACTGGAGAAGGCGAACAGACATCGCTGATCTTGTCGAACGGCATCCAAAGCGCGTCGTGTGGGTCTATAAAAAGGTCTCGAGCGGTTCCATGTATGGGGTTACGGTTGCCCGATTTTCCTTTGTAATATTTGGTTTGGACAATAAACGTCGTGTCCAAGTCCGGCTGCCTGCCCGGGATGCTGACCGCTTATTGGAAGAATTGAGCGTAAAATTGGACCACATAACCTTCGGTTATTCGCCCGAGCTGGAACGTAAATATAGGAAAAATCCGCAAGAACTGCTTGGAGATGCCCGCAAACACCAGTGAACAAGGTGTTGTCAAGCGGCTCTGCAACTGACAGGAGGAAGGCACAGACACAAGAATGCGGGAATGCGATGGCAAGTTGCCGCCCGACCACGCATTCACCCGTCCCACCCTTCCCCGTCGGGGACGCTGCGCGACGTCCGTTGCTCCAGGAATACCGCGTGAACGTGAAAAGGCGTTGAGCAGGACAGGAAATGACATCAGCCAATATTTGCTGCCCACACATTGGGCTTTTTCACGTTGACAATGGCGTTGAAACATGCTTCACTTCCCATTGCAAAGAAAGGAGAAAGATATGAAGTGGGTAACTCGTTCGCATGTGCACGTAGATCGTGTGGCTTGTCCGTGGCTTATCAGCCGTTTTGTGGATTCGGAAGCCGAATTCCTGTTCGTGCCGAAAAGCGAAGTCAATCGGGCAGCCGAGGAAACCGGCGCAATCCCGTTCGATGCGCCAGGTGTCGAACTGGGACACCACAATAACAAATGCTCGTTTGAAACCATCGTCGAGCATTATGACCTGACCGACAAGGCGCTATTGAGACTGGCCAAGATCATCCACAGCGCCGATATCCGCTCGGATCGCGACGCAGACCCGGTGGCAGCCGGTTTGGAAGCCCTCGCGGTTGGCTACAGCCTGCGTTTCCCGGACGATTTGGAGAATTTGGAGCGACAGTTCGACGTTTACGATGCGTTGTATGCCTGGTGTCGCTTGCAAGTATCAAAAGACGGGTAATCGGTCTTCCCATGATCAGCCCGGTGCACAGTCGCCACCGATTAACGCAAGCGTTACGAGGAAAGCAAAAAAAAGCCCCAAAGCGCCTGGAAATTTGCGGGACCAGCGGTTAAAACCCGGATCACGCATCAAGTACCATCCTGCCGCTCATCGGGGGTGCTGTACCTTCCCCGAATCGAACTTCGACCGGAACTGAGCTTCGTCGGACAGCTCGGTTCCGGTTTTTTAAATCCTGCGTTGACAAGCACCCCCAAAGAGGGTATAAGCAACAAAAAACGATCTGCCGCGACAGAGTGCCCGGTCACTGCGGTGGACCCTTGTGAAGGCTCTGCACCTGTGAACGTTCTTTCGATCAGCGACATTATCATCCCTTTTATCCACAGCCCTGAAATCCGTGACAACTTTTCCAATGTGGATTTTGTGATCTCTTGCGGCGACTTGCCTTACTACTACCAGGAATATGTCACCAAAAAACTCGGCGTGCCGCTTTACTTCGTGCGCGGCAATCATGACCCGCTGAAAGAATACGGCGCCAACGGCGCGCGCGTATCTCCCCGCGGGGGTATCGACCTGCACCGTCACATCGCACGCAAAAACGATCTCCTTTTGGCGGGCGTCGAAGGCTGTATCCGTTATACCCGTTGGGGAAATTTCCAATATACCCAAACAGAAATGTGGGGACACGTTCTCCGGCTCGTGCCCGGATTACTTCTTAATCGTCTGCTCTATGGACGCTACCTGGATATTTTTGTCACCCATGCCGCCCCCTGGGGAATCCATGACAAACCCGATTGGCCTCATCAAGGCGTCAAAGCCTACAACTGGTTGATCCGGGTTTTCAAACCCAAATACCATTTCCATGGGCACAGCCACGTAGACAAGATCGACACCATTACAGAAACACAGTTGGGGGATACGTTTATTATAAACACCTATGGATATCGTGAAATGGAATTGCCGCTGGGCAAAAACGACCGTTAGAACGTGCGCCTGACTACCGGCATATCAAAACCGGTTGGCGGGCGGCGCGGAGCACATAGTCGAGGGCGCTGCCCAATATAACTTCCGCGACAGGCTTTCGGCTGTAGCCTCCCATCAAGATCAGGTCGATGTTTTCCTCTTCGGCTGTCTCCAGGATGGCCTCGGCAACGTCCCCCTTTTTCTGGACGAAATGCACCGCGCTGTTGTGGGCATCCAGGTACTGTTTGGCCCGGGACACCGACTTGAGCGCCTTGCTGCCCGCTTCCGCCACCGTAAGCACAACCAGAGGCACTTCCCAACGCCCCGAAAAATAAGCCGCCACGTAAAGGGCTTCTTCAGCCTTGGGGCTGCCATCGTAGGCCAGCAAAAGACGCTCAAATCTTTGCGAGACGCGAGGGACCGTCAACACCGGCCTGGGACATCGCTGGATCAATGAGCGGATCCCCGAACCCATCCGGGAAACGACCTGGGGCTCCGGAGGATGGGCCAAATGCAGGATGACCAGGTCGCTCCAGCGCGCGCGCCGGCAGATCGTGGTCGCGATGCCGCCAACGTCAACGGCCAGTTCCCCGGGCAGCCCTGCAGCCTGGCAGCGCTCCTTGAATTGGGCGGATATGGCCTCGACGGCGTCGCTTGTCCGTTGTGCTTCATTGGGAATAATGTGCAATCCCAACAAGTGGGATTCTTCGCGCCAGCCCATGCGAATGGCCTGTTCCAGCGCATGCCAGCTTTGCTCCTCCCCGCTGATGGGCACCAGGATGTGCGTAAAGAGATGCTCCAGGTCGTGCGTGGCCAATTGGCGCTGCCGCCATGCGCCGGGCTGAGGGCCGGGTTCCAGTATCTCCGGCATGACCGCAGCACGGATCTTTTGGCTCAGGCGGGAAAGGATTTGTTTCAATCCCCCGCCGCGCTGATCGGCCAAGTCCACCGCGGCGACATGGGTATCCACCGCCCAGCCCAAATTTTTCTGGAGGATCTCCTGGTGTTGGGAGATCCAAACGTAAAGGTCGGTTTCGGTGCGGTTGGGGAAGCCTCGCAGAATGCCTCGACTTCGAATGATCTCGATAACCGGCAGGTAAATTTCATGATACCAGCGGCAGGCGGCCTCCTGAAGAGAGACATCTTCCCCGCTCTCCTCGCGGATGGTCTGTCGATGAAGGGCAATTTGTTTTTCGAGCGTCTTGTAGTGCCCGGGGGCCGTGATGCTGAGGTCGGCCTGGGGGCAGCCTTCGTCCAGGCGGGTCCGCTCCAAGAACTCGGCATACTCAGCCTTCAGGATGAAATCATCGAAATCGGTTTCAGGAGTCAACGGGACTTTGGTATGAATTTCAGTGACGTACGCCTGAATATGCGTCAGTCCCCGCTCTTTGGCGATGGAAACGCGATGATTGCCGTCGAGCACAAAATAAGCCTCCCCAATTTGATAAACCTGGATTGGCGGCATCTCATCGAGATCGGGAAGCACGGATTTGACCCGCGCCCAGCGACTCGACTGGGCGCTGCTGCGGGGGAGGAAATTGCGGGTGAAGTCTGCGTAGCGCCCCACGCTGCCGATAATGGCGTCTATGGGGATGTGCTGCAAACCGCGTGATTCCTCGCCGCTGGCCTTGAGCCGTCGTCGGGCTTCCTCAAAAGAGAGCAGGTCGTTCGATTGCCCGGTCAGCCATCCGATAATCTCCTGCAGGGCGGCTTTGCGGCGGGCGCGTCGGAAATCGTCGAGCGCGATACGATAGCGAGGGGATTCCTGGTCCATGGTGCTAGTATAACTTATGAGCAACGCCTTGGCCAAACAAACCCGTGTTCTGTACCCTTTGAGTGAAACCGCTTCCCGGGGGGACTTGCATTGGGGTCTGATTCCATGCTACACTTTCCCTGGGTAGTTCGCGCCTGCGCCTGTCGAAGGATAGTCTGCTCCCGCTTTCCTTTTGGGGTAAAATCGCCGTACGGGCGCGGTCAACAGCCAGACGCCTGCCCACACGCCCTTTGGCGCAATGCGCCCGTCAGCCAGCCGTTTCCAACGACCGGCGATCCAATTCGAATTCGAAACTTCCGGAGTATCCCACATTGGACAGAACCACGGAAACCACCCAATCCACACCGCCGCTCTCCTACAAGTTGAGTCTGGCCGGCTTCATCGTCTTTCTCTCGCTGACGCTCCTGACGATCGTCGATTTCCGCCGCGGCTTTTTATTCGCCGAGTACGTCCGCTCGCCATACTCGGCGTACAACCCTGCGCAGCTCACGATGCTGGCGATCGGCGCGGCGGGGGCGTTCCTGTGCTACCGGAGCCTCAAGTCTTACGAAGCGCGCGAAACGATTCCGCCGAACTATGTCAAAACATTGACCTTCGCCATCCTGGGACTGCTGGTGATCGATCTCTTTACCTACCGCGGGGTTCCCGCCGCGCGCGCCCTCGAGTCGGGAACGCTGAGCGCAAACTGGCTGCAGGCGTTTGGCGCGGTCGGCTGGTGGAAACCGGTCGCGCTCGCGGCGAGTTACCTGTTCACCGTCTGGCACGCCACGGTGCTGGGGATTTTGCTCGCGGGCCTCGCGCTGACAATACTGCCGATATACCTCAAGACGCTCTTCTCGCGAACAGGTTTTGCAGGGACATTGATCGGCGCGCTCTATGCGCTTCCGCAGCCCTTCTGTTCCTGTTGTGCGGCGGTGATGGCGCCATCGTACACGCGGCGCGGCGCTTCGACCAACTTTTCCCTGTCCTTCGTCGTCGGCTCGCCGATGCTGAATATCACGACGATCATCCTCGCGTTCGCCTTGCTGCCCGCGCCGTTCGCGATCACACGCGTCGTGGCAGGGATCGTCCTGTCGATTGGCGTAACGTACGGCGTGGCGCGTCTCGCCGAACGCTGGCCCGGCGCGGTGAAGGTGGAGCTCACAGACATCGCCCCCGGCGCGGCGCGCCCATCGCGCTGGCGCGCGCTGTCCGCCTGGATTTCGCGCTGGGTGAATCGATATATGGGCGTGTTCAACGTGGACACACTCGTCCGCGACCGGAAAATAGACACGCCCGCGGCCCTCGTGAACACGTGGCTGTACGCAAGCATACGCCTCGGGCTGGTCCTGGTGCCAACCCTGTTCATCTGGGGCATTCTGGCCGCGGCGATCGTTCAAATCCTGCCCTCGGCGTTCGGCAACAACCTGCCGAGCGTTGTCCTGGCAGCAATCGCCGGAACACTGCTGATGATCTCGACGTGGACGGAAATTCCGGTGGCGCTCCAATTAATCCAGTCAGGATTCACGGGTCCCGCCGCGACGCTGCTGGTCGTCCTGCCGTCGGTGAGCATGCCGTGCCTGATGCTGCTGGGCGGATCGCTTGGCAAGTTCCGCGTCGTCGTGCTGTTGGGCCTGGCAGTGGTGATTGCCGGGATCGTCGCAGGAGTGCTCTTTTTGTAACAGCCGGGACACCCGTTCTTTGACCACCATTTCATACAAGGAGAACACCATGACTCGCTTTATCTTACGTTGGGCAATCAACGCAGTAGCGCTTTACCTCGCCATCTTTCTCGTACCGGGGATCGTCTTCCACGGCGCGTGGACCTCGATCATCTGGCTGGCGCTCATCTTCGGGTTGGTCAACGCCCTGCTGCGCCCCCTGCTCAAACTCCTGACCTGCCCGCTGATCGTCCTGACGCTGGGCTTGTTCACGCTGCTGCTCAACACCTTCCTGTTCTGGCTGACCAGCGTCATCGGGCAAGCCCTCGGCATGGGGTTCACCGTGACCCCGCCCGTGTTCTGGAACGCATTCCTCGGCTCGCTGGTCGTCAGCATCGTCAGCATCGTGTTGAGCCTGATATTGAAAGATGAGCTGAAAAAGAGACGCTGAAAATCTGTAGTCAGTGAGCAATAAGGAATTACACAAAAAAGAGCGATCTGTCTCTCACAGGTCGCTCCTCTATTCCGACACCGCTAACCATTTACTGTTCACCAAGCCAGATTTCATGGACCCGTTTCATCCCCAAAACTCTTTCAACTGTTGCCCCCGGTCGGCGCGTCAGGGGGATAGCTTGGGTGGTTCTGCATATATTCGGCTTAACTTAAATGATGGCAAGCGCTTGAGCCGCGATCTCAGCCAAGTCGGTGGAGGGCTCGGGAGACATCGAGCAAGCCCAAAGCAAAAGCGTAACGAAAATATTTTGGGGAGATAGAGGTACTTCCACTTGATTAATCCCGAATATAAATCCGCCAGGGGCCTTGCGCGTCCCCTTCTGCAAAGGGAATTTGACTGAAACCGAATTCCTGTGGATTGCTTTCAAACACGCGCCAGCTTGGGTCATCTCGAAGTTCCCAGCCCCCCTTGGTGATGACGATGATGTTCGGCTGATGGATTGAGATATATTCGTCAAAAGGAATCCCTGCCGGCTTGTAGCGAATGGGAACAAAATCTTCGTCAAAATAAACTTCGGAGCGGCTCGTTTGAAAGGGATGGGTGGCGAAGAGGCGCATCGGTTCGTCGAGTTCCAACGCCCTGAGAGTTTGTACAGTCTTCAAGACAGGTTTTTGCGGAATCTCAAAATCGAACAGGACGCCCAAAGAGGGAGTAAGCAGGAGAAGACTCAATCCAATAGCGATGCTTTGGCGCCAGTTTCTTTGCTCTGACATGGAAAGGCGGCCAAAGAGGCTGATACCTAAAATCCATACGATGATCGAAAAGATGGAAAGGTAATGTTCTCTGGGATAAATGAGAACAATATCCAGCGTTAGCACGCCCAAACTGAGCAAGCCCAAAAGCAAGAAATCCTGCCGCCAAAGCCAAAGCAAGCGGAGTTTGATTTCATCCCAACGGACAATGAGACGATAAAGAATGAAAGCGATCCACACGCGGATCAGCAGCCAGGAACTGCCCCAAGCCGAGCCAAAGGTGACCTTGAGAAAACGCTTCGGAAAAGCCTGAAGATTGCAGGTAAGATGCCGACGATAGTTAAGCGGGTTGGCGCGAATGACATCTCCCATGCTCTGTACATTCCCAAAATCACGTGCCAGGATCTCTTCCCAAGGCTGGTTGAGCGGGGTGTTTTCTGTAAAGCAGTGTTTGGCGTTATAGGCATAATGCTGCCCAAAGGCGTAAATACTTCTCGAATTGGTGAAAGGGATTCCCCACCAGGTCAAGAGCAAAAGGGCGATGCCGCTTGAAAAGCCCAAGAACAGAAAATCCGCCCTGCCAAGTTCGAGTCTCTTTTTGAGAAGAGAAAAGGCAAGATACGCGAGTGCGATCAGGCTGAGCGCCACAGTCACCAGGAAAAATTCGGGGCGGGAATAGGCAATGAGCAGAGAACCGGCTGCCATCCCCCACAACCGCTGCCAACGTTCCTTGAGAAAAGAAATCGCCCACCATAAAAAGAGCAGAACCAGCGCGGCAAAACTGGTTACTCTCGGTTCCGGAATCCAGATAGCATAACTGGCAAGAAAAAAAGCGGCTGTCGCCGCGGCAAGCCAACGTGCAACTTGTGTCCTTCTCAGAAGCAAAAAGGCAAAGAAGGGAGTAAAAATCCCAACCAGACGCATACTAACATAGTATATTTTTATGGGATCGGGGCCAAACTGATAAATTACAAAGAACCAAAGTTGATAAAGGGGCGACCAATCAGACTCCCAATTGGGGAGCGCGCCGCTTAGCATTTTCCAAAAATGAATACCCCCATACATATAACCGTTATCATCCGATTGCGCGGCGTCAAACCAAACGGGAACATGGCTGGTAAATCGGATCGCAACACCCAAAAGGATCAGTGCCAAAAAGAAATCTGGTGTAAAGAAGTTTTTCAGCTTTTCATTTTTCCAAAATCGTTTCACCTTCATCATTTTCTCCCCGCATCCCCGGCAAGCCTCCCGCCGGAGCAGCAACCTTCACCGCGTTGACAACGGCCTGCGCAAAAACCTCGGCCGCAAATGCACCGACGGTCGAGACATCGGCTTTCTTCTGCCCGGTTGACAGGGCAAAGATCGTATCGCCATCCAGCATGGTGTGCGCCGGGCGGACGGTACGCGCCAGGCCGTCCTGCGCCATCTGCGCGACCTTGTTGGTCTCGGCCTTGGTCAGCTTGGCATTGGTCGCCACCACGCCGATGACAGTATTGCCGCGCGCGGCGACGTTCATCACTGTGCGTCCGGCCAGCGTTTTCAGCACCGAGAGCGTATCGGCAAAGCCGCCCTGCTCGCCAAACCTGATGGGGCCAACTTTTGCCGAACGCGCGCCGGCCAGTATCCCGCCCGTCCGCGGATCGACCACGTCGCCGAAGGCGTTGACAGCCACCAGCGCGCCGACAATCACGCCGCCGCCGATGTCCATGCTGGCCGTGCCCAGGCCGGATTTCATGGCCTGTTTCATGCCGAGGATTTTGCCGACCGAGGCCCCCGTCCCCGCGCCGACGTTGCCCTCGGCCGGCGCGTCAGACGAGGCAGATGCCGCGGCGCGGTAGCCCATTTCGGCGTCCGGGCGAACCGAGGCGCTGCCCAGGGCCAGGTCAAAGAGTACTGCCGCGGGGACGATCGGGACGCGCGCCACCCCCGCGTCGAATCCGATCTTATTTTCCTCGAGATAACGCATCACGCCGCCAGCCGCGTCCAGCCCGAAAGCCGAGCCGCCTGTCAGCAACACGGCGTGGACTTTTCCGACCAGGTTGACGGGTTTGAGCAGGTCGGTTTCACGCGTACCCGGCGCGCCGCCGCGCTGATCCACCCCGCCGACCGCACCCTTGCGGCACAGGATGACAGTGCAGCCGGTCAACGCCTCCACATCCTGTGCGTGCCCGGCCTCGATGCCCGGCACGTCCGTGATGGCGTTTTTCATGTTTGCCTACTTCGTTCCCAGGCCGCGCACCAATTCGATGAACTCCACCCACTCTTCTTCGAAGAAGTGCATGGTCACGTTGTTGAGTTCAATGTGATAAGTGGTTTCCCCATCGGGTTCTTCAGCTTTCCAGACCAAATAACTGGCAGTTTCCGCCAGGGTTTTCGTTTTGGGTTCGGGAATATTCTCGGACATAATCGCCTCCTTAGGGTTTGTCCAATTCAGGCGGCGGGAATTGCATCCCGCCCGGTTTTGTCAGCCTTGCTGGCACAGGCGGGCAGCCAGATCGCGCAATTGGATGAAACTGACCGGCTTGAGCAGCACCAGGTCGCTTTCATCGTGCAAAGGCTCGGCCATACGCGGGTCGGCAGTCGCCAGGATGACCGGTACGTCTTTCAGGCGTTCGTCGGCACGGATGTGGTGCAAAATCTCATCGCCGGGAACGGAGGGCAGGTGCAGATCCAGCACGACCAGCGCGGGTACGGCTTCCGCCAGGCGCGAAAGCGCCTGTTTCCCATCAGGGATGATCTCTGCCTGGTAACCCGCCATCTGGACCGCGCGGGAAAACACGTCACCCTGTTTGGGATCATCCTCGATTACAAAAGCGAGAGGCTTTTCATGTGATGCGTTCATACGTCTTTATCCTTCGCGGGCATGAGCGGGAGGAAAACGGTAAAAGTGCTTCCCTTTCCGGGGACGCTGTCCAATTGGACCTCGCCGCCCATTAACTCTGCCAAGTGTGAAACGATGGAAAGGCCCAATCCAGAGCCAGTATGTTCATGGCGGGAGGCTGTTTCGTTGACCTGGCGGAAAGCTTCGAAGATGTGTTCTTGCGCTTTGGAGGAAATGCCTGGTCCGGTATCTGAAACCCGGATAGCCCAACGCGATTCTTCCGGGCGCAGCAATGCGATCTGGACGCTGCCCCGCGGGGTAAATTTTACCGCATTACTAAGCAAGTTGCGCAAAATCTGTCCCAACCAGTAGCGGTCGCCCAGGATCTTCTCCGGCAACTGCGGGGCAATTTCGGTTGTGACGGTCAACTTCTTGTTTTGCGCCAAAGCAATGTCGTTGCTAATCATATTCAACAGGCTTTGGGGGGTGAAAGGCTGGGCATTAAGGATGATTTTGCCCGATTCGATCTCCGCCTGACCGATCAGGTTATTCACAAAGTCAAGAAGTTGGTGAACGCCGCCCAGAATGTTGCTCACGGCGTCCTTTTGGTCGTCGCTGGTCGGACCGAGCGCATCGCTGCCCAACATCTCCGCGTAGCCCATAATAGCGCCCAGCGGGGTGCGCATATCGTGACTGACGTTCGCCAGCAAGCGGGTCTTCAGACGGCTGGCTTCCACAGCCTGCTCGTGCGCCTCGGTCAAGGCAACTTCCATCTTTTTGCGCTCGGTAATGTCGGTTTTGACAGCAACATAGTGCGTGATATGCCCAACGTCATCTTTCACCGGAGAAATGGTCTGAAACTCCCAATACAGTTCGCCATTTTTCTTGCGATTAACTATTTCCCCGCGCCAGATATCTCCCTGCTCTATGGTTCTCCACAAATCCTGATAAAACTCTTCTTCGTGTTCTCCAGACTTCAACACACGCGGATTTTCCCCAATCACCTCTTCCGGCGAATAACCGGTAATTTGAGTAAACGCCGGATTGACATACTCGATGACGCCATCCACGTTGGCGATCAGGATGCCGCTGGCTGTGTTCTCGGCCGCGCGATGCAGTTTCCGTAATTCCTCCTCAACCTGTTTGCGAGCAGTGATGTCGTCCTTAATGGCCACGTAGTGAGTCGTCTTGCCTTCGGCATTTTTCACCGGCGAGATCGTGGCGTTTTCCCAATATAATTCGCCATTTTTCTTCTTGTTGATCAATTCACCGCGCCAGGTCTCCCCACGCATCAGGGTATGCCACATATCCTCGTAGAACGCAGGAGAATGTTGTTCGGATTTCAGAATACGCGGGTTTTGTCCCAGCGCTTCTTCGGCAGTGTATCCTGTAATGCGTGTGAAGGCCGGGTTGACGTATTCTATCGTGCCATCTGCGTCCGTGATCACAATCGTGCTGTCGCTTTGCTCGACAGCCTGAGAAAGTTTGCGGATTTCAGCGTCAGCTCGTTTGTGCTCGGTTATATCCACAACCGCGACCAGGATTTCATCCCACGTTTCCTCAGACCCGGCAATGATCGTCAGCTGGACGATAACGTGTTTGGCCTCACCAGTCAGGGTGGTGTTGATCATCTCGGACACATATTGGCGCTGCCCCCCCCATAGCGCCAGAATCTGTCCCTTGAAAGGCATGATCTCGCCAGACCGCATGATGCGCGGCAGGTTGCTCAACAGCTCTTCGCGGCTCCTGGCGCCGTACAGATCGAGGGTCATCTGGTTGACGTTGGTGACGGCAATCAACTCCACACAATGTTGAACAGCTTCCGGATGTTCGTCGAAATAGGCAGCGAGATCATCGACCCCGTCGCGGCGCAACTGATCGAGATACTGCTTTACAGCCGAATAATCCTCTTCCCACAGTGAAACCGGCGCGTTTTCAAAAAGTGAACGGTAACGCGCCTCGCGGACAACGAGATCCCGGTTTTTGGCCTCGATCTGACGCAGATCGTTCCGATGAACCACCGATCCGACCAACAGAAAAACCGCTGTGATCGCGCCATAGCCAATGGGAACGACCACGTGTGCAAACTCGATCTGGGGTACCAACAAAGGCAGCAGCAACGCGCCGAACAAGTTGGCCGCGGCCAAAATGCGCATCCCGGCCGGATCCAGCACCAGGCTGCCCACCACCAATATGGGCACCACCCAGATCAACGTGATCAGCAAATGATCGGGATCATAATCAGCGCGCCTGAGCACTTCGATGAAGGGCATCAGCGTGAACGCGCTCAAGGTTAAAAAGATGCCAATACGATAGTGTTTTGTACGGCTGAAATAGTAAGAAAGCGCCAATGCAATCGTTGCCGGTACAAGATAGAACGTTACGCGAGTCGAGGCCATCGCGCGGATCGCCTCAGGGATGAAGTACAGCGGCAGCATCACAACCAGCAAGGCAGCCAGCAGGCGCGCCCGGCGGCGTTCCTCCAGATCTTTGATCGCCGGTGAAGGCTCGATCAGCAACCGAGTGAAACGTTGCGACAAACTTGCAGATGCTTGCGAAGAAAGACGATTATCAGACGACATAGCTTTTTATCCATAAATTCATTTTTGGGCCATCAAATACTTCTAGCCACCTGACGGTTTGCTGGTAGATGCCCGGACTTGTGGTTTTTCTTGACCACCGTGCAGGCTGATCAGGGAGTCGGCTGAAGCCGACTTTTATGGTCTGAGGCCGGACTTTAGTCCGCCGAATGGCTGGCGATGTCCGACAGTTCAACTGTCGGACATCACAGGGGCTTGCCACCCAAAAGTGTCCGGTGGCTAGAATTAAAATAAGGCTGTACCGGGGGCATCTTCCGTGAAGCGCCTCGCCGACCGGGGCGCAAAATTCATGGGTTTCCCTTTTTGTGCGGAAGTGGGGTTAAAATGAGGCTGTTCCAGCGGATGATGGAGTCACCTTTGTGAGCGATGGAGGCGCAGAGAGATGGCCAGCAAAACACTGTATGTCGGCAAAACGAGTGCGACGCCGCTTGGGGATTTGTGGATCGCGGTGACTGATGACGGATTGGCCTCGGTCTCGTGGATGCGGGAGGAGGGCGAGTTCACGGCCTTTTTGACCAGGCGCTTCAGGCAGCCGGTAGAACACAACCCAAAACGGACGGCTTATGCCGCCAGTCAGCTGCGTGAGTACCTGGCTGGGGAGCGGCGCCAGTTCACCATCCCGATAGACTGGTCGCTGCTGCGGCCCTTCCAGCGTGAAGCCCTGCTGGCTACCTTTGCCATTCCCTACGGCCAGACGAGCACCTACGGCGAGCTGGCCGCGCGGATCGGCCGTCCGCGCGCCGCGCGGGCGGTGGGACGCGCCGAGGCGACCAATCCCATGCCGCTGGTGATCCCCTGTCACCGCGTGATCGGCGCGGACGGCAAACTGACCGGTTACGGCGGCGGCGAGGGGTTGGCTACGAAGAAATGGCTGCTGAAGATGGAGGGGGCGGTGCTGGCGTAGGCGGAAAACGGGGGTCCTTCGGGGAATGCCTCGCGCCCGGATTTCACCGGCTTCCGTTCCTCGCCGGCGGGCAGGCCTCTTGTCAAATTTCCCGCAGGAAATCGAACAAGACGCGATTGAATTCGTCCGGCCTTTCCACCGGCGTGGCGTGACGCGAATCGTCGATCACGACCAGCCGGGCGTCGGGGAGTTTTTCGACATAGGCCTGTTTTGCTTCGACAGGGGTGTAATCTTCATCCGCCGAAATGACCAAAGTTGGATGGGTGATCCTGTCCAATCGATCCGCCACCGACCAGCTTGTGCCGGCCCGCATGGCAGCCATATAGGAAGGCTTGTGATTCTTGGCCCAGCTTTCGACAAAGGTCTCCCGCAGCGCCGCCTGTTCGGGTTTGACGAACAACCCCTCGGACAGGATTTCCCCGATCTTGCGCATGCTGAAAAACCTGAAGATCACATTGCGGCGGAAGAGCATCACCCTGTCGCGAAAATTCTTCGGACGCATGTCTGCCCAGGAGTTGACGATGGTGAGAGACCTGACCATCTCCGGATAGTCGACCGCAAACTGGAACGCGATCCAGCCGCCCATCGAAAGCCCGACCAAATGGGCTTTTTCGATACCCAGCGCTTTGAGCAGTTCGGCCAGGTCTGTCGCGAACATCGGCACGCTGTACGGGCCTTTGGCCTTCCCGGTCTGCCCGTGCCCGCGGACGTCATAGGCCAGCACCCGGAAATGTTTCGAGAAGAACTCCGCCTGGAAAGCCCAATCCCGGCTGCTGGAACCCAGTCCGTGAATGAAGACGAGGGCTTGGCCCTGCCCCGAGATTTCGTAATAGGTGTCCAGGCCGGAAACGTGAATGGTTGGCATGCGGCTCTCCTTGTATGAAATGGGGTGGCGCTTAAGTGGCAATCTGTCATTGCGAGAGAGAGCGCGGCGACCGTCGCAATCTCTCTGTAATCAAGAACTTGTAGATTGTGGGCTGTTCGCTTTCTCAAGCTACAACATTCTACAACATTTTAGCGCAGCGCTGCTCAGGGGGAACTTGCATTTGGGTCTGATTTCATGCTACACTCTCCTCAGGCAGTTTGGGGCGTGGATTTTCGCCCGCGCCGGATGGCATCCCCGGTGCGGT
>JAADGN010000029.1 GCA_013152325.1 Chloroflexota bacterium | reverse complement strand
GAAAAAGGCCACTACATCAAAGAGCAAATGCTTTTACCTCTTACATCGGTAGAGCAGCATACTGAGCAAGAAATTATATCTTATCGCGCTCGCCTGGAAACATTGCTAAGAGGCAATTTGGATTTTCACGAACGAAACAGCAAGTATGCAACCCATGCATTCCATTCGTTTCCGGCAAAGTTTCCTCCTCAATTACCGCGATTTTTCATTGATGGCTTGACGCGCCCTGGAGAAATAGTGCTCGATCCCATGGCAGGTTCTGGTACTACCTTGCTTGAAGCCCATATTGCGGGACGCCGATGCATTGGCCTTGATATTGACCCACTAGCATTGCGTATCGCAAAAGCGAAGGTACTTTCCAAGAACAGTGAGCATATTTCCAAAGTTTTGCATCAAATTCTGGACGAAGTGCGTCAACGCCAGGCAAGCTTTGATACAAATGTCTTTGAGACTGCTTTTGCATCTCAATTTGATGAGGAGACTCGCCAATTCATACGATATTGGTTCGACCCAGACACATATAAAACGTTGTTCTACCTGGCCAATGCGATTCAATGCATCACAGACGGTGACTTAAAATTGTTCTTTGAAGTTGCATTCTCTTCAATCATCATTACAAAAAATGGCGGCGTTTCCCTTGCTCTGGATTTGGCCCATACACGTCCTCACCGGGCAAAAATTGTTTTCGACGAAAACAATTTTCAAATCTTGAATAACCCGACACGCAGTATTTCATCCAAACGGTTAAAACTGCTCACAAAAAAACTTCGCCCGGTTTTATTGGAGTTCGAAAAGCGCGTAAAAACCAACTTGCAAAGTATGCTTACCCTCGGTACAAATAGTTTAATGGCTCAAGCTACTGCTGGAGATGCCCAATCTTTGCCCTTGCAAGATAAGAGTGTGGATTTAATCATCACATCTCCACCGTATGCGTCCAATGCCATAGACTATATGCGCGCTCATAAATTCTCATTGGTCTGGTTTGGCTATCCTATTGGGCAATTGGGCAAGCAACGGAAAAAATACATTGGCGGCGAAAGTGCGATTGACTTTTGGGCAGACGATATGCCCACTCAAGTCACATCGATCCTGAAACAACTGCAGGCCATTGACCCCAGAAAGGTCAAAGCCGTCCATCGTTACTATACGGAAATGAGGCTGGTTTTACAAGAAATGTATCGCGTTTTGAAGCCAGGGAAGGCGGCGATTCTTGTCGTAGGAACATCAGTTATTCGTGGTATAGACATCAAAATTGCCAACTGCCTCACTGCTCTTGGAAAAGACCAGGGCTTTGAAATAGCCGCTGTTGGGATACGCAATCTGGATCGCAATCGCAGAATGTTGCCAACTGGCAACCGGCTCAACCTGGATTCGCAAATCCAACAACGAATGCATCAGGAGTTTGTCATTGGATTCTACAAGCCCGCACCAGGAGAACAAGCACAATGATATTCCTAAAGCTGCGCACCACTTACCACCAGCGCGTTTGCGCCGAAATCATTCGCGTTCAACCAGGTGATAAATCCGGATATCCCAATTTTGCGGATAAATCAAACAAAGCCAGCAAAGAAATCGCCCGGCACATTATTCTGCAAATGGACTGTACACCAAAAACAGGGCATCTGGCTGGCCAAACGGCGGGGAAACGCTTCGAAGAAATCACACGAGACTATCTTAAGCAAACCTTTGCTCGTCTGCACCATATTCGCCCTGGGAAATGGCAATACAGTACCGGACAATCTATCGCAAATTTCGAGCAATACGAACATCTTGCCTTTCTGGATAGCCTTGTCGCCACTCAAAAAGAACTAGCCAGTGCATTGGGTAAGGAACACATCATTAAGCCAGATATCATCATTGCCCGCTTTCCCGTTTCGGATGATGAGATTAACGCTGCCGGGCCAGTGGTGACAGACATATCTCTGTCGTCGCATACACCTCTGCGCGCTACAAACAACTCTCTCCCCATACTACATGCCAGCATCTCGTGCAAATGGACGCTACGTAACGACCGCAGCCAAAACACTCGTTCCGAAGCCTTAAGCCTTATCCGCCACCGAAAAGGACACACGCCTCATATCGTTGCAGTGACGGCAGAACCGCTACCAACTCGTATCGCCGCACTCGCGCTGGGAACAGGCGATATTGATTGCGTATACCATTTTGCCTTATACGAACTAGAGAATGCAATCCGCGACATTGGAAACGAAGATCAACTCGACATGTTACAAACACTCATTGATGGACGCCGCCTGCGCGATATCAGCGATCTTCCATTCGATCTCGCCATTTAACCCTGCCCAGGAGCAACACATGAATCTCACCCTCACCATCAACGGCACTCCTCACGAAATCGAATGCCCCCCGCACGAAACGCTTCTCGCCGCGGTACGCCGCCTGGGCTACCACTCGGTCAAATTCGGCGACGAGCACGGCCAGACCGGCGCGGACACCGTCTTGCTGGACGGCAAGCCGGTCAACGCCGGGACGATGCTGGCCGCCCAGGCCGAGGGACATAAAATCGTCACCATCGAGGCCCTCGGCGAACATCCCGAACAGGGCTGGAAACAGACCGACGGCCTGCACCCGCTCCAGCAGGCTTTTATCGAGACCGGCGCGATCCAGTGCGGCTACTGCACCCCGGGCCAAATCCTGGCCGCCAAGTCCCTGCTGGACGAGAATCCTGACCCCAGCGAGGCCGAAGTCCGTGAGGCCATCTCCGGCGTACTGTGCCGCTGCACGGGCTACATCAAACCGGTGCAAGCCGTCCTGCAGGCCGCCGCCGCAATGCGCGGCGAACAGACGGACGTCAACCCCGCGCCCAAAATCGTGCCGGCGGAGGAAGCCCCCTCCCACACAACCGTCGGCAAGTCGGAGACCAAAGTGGACGCGGTCAAATTGGCGCAAGGCAAACCGGCCTTCACCGCCGACATCATGCGCGGGATGCTGCACGCCAAGGTGCTGCACAGCCCGGTCGCTCATGCCCGCATCAAAAAGATAGACGCCAGCAAGGCAAAAGCGCTGCCCGGCGTGGCCGCCGTGCTGACCTGGGAAGACCTGCCGCGCGTAGCCTACTCCACCGCCGGGCAATCCGACCCCATCCCCGGCCCGCTGGACACCTTCTCGCTGGACAACAAAGTCCGCTTCGTCGGCGACCGGGTCGCGTTCGTCGCCGCGGAGACGCCCGAGATCGCCGAGCAGGCCCTGGGTCTGATCGAGGTCGAGTACGAGGAACTGCCCGCCTTCTTCGACCCGGCCGAGGCAATGAAAGCGGACGCGCCCATCCTGCACGATGAGCCGGAGTACGTCAACTTTGCCGATTCCGATCCCTCGCGCAATCTGGCCGCCGAAATCCGCATCGACATCGGCGACGTGGAAAAAGGTTTCGCCGAGGCCGACGAAATCTTCGAGGGCGTGTACGTCGTGCCCAAGGTCCAGCAGGCGCACATCGAGCCGCATGTCGTCGTGACCTGGTGGGACGAAGACGACCGGCTGGTCATCCGCACCAGCACCCAGGTGCCGTTCCACGTCCGACGCATGCTGGCCCCCGTACTGGGCCTGCCCGTCAAGCGCATCCACGTGGTCAAACCGCGCATCGGCGGCGGATTCGGCGGCAAGCAGGAAGTGCTGATCGAGGATGTGGCCGCGCACCTGACCATCGCCACGGGCCGCCCCGTCATCTGCGAATACACCCGCGAGGAAGAGTTCACCGCCTCCCGCTCGCGCCACCCGATGAAGATATGGATGAAGACCGGCGTCAAGAAAGACGGCACGTTGACCGCCAACGAAATGAAGGTGCTTTCTGACACCGGCGCGTACGGCTGTCACGCGCTGACCGTGACCGGCAACACCGGCCACAAATCCATGGCGCTGTATGTCGGGGACGGCGAATACCGCAAATCGCCCAATATCCGTTTTTATGCCGATATCGTTTACACCAACACCCCGCCCTCCGGCGCGTACCGAGGCTACGGCGTGCCGCAGGGCTACTGGCCTGTGGAACGTCACATGGAAAAGATCGCCCGCGCGATGGGATTCGACCCGCTCGAATTCCGCCTGAAGAACGCCCTGCGCCCCGGCGAGTTCCATCCCTTCAGCACCGCCTGGAACGAGGGCCGTGAGCCGCGCCCGGAGACCATCGTCACCGTCGGACTGGAAGAATGTGTGCGCGCCGGCAAAGAAGCCATCGGCTGGGACGAGAAGTATGGGAACGAGGCCTGGCACGCTGGGCGGTCGACCGCAGACGGTGGACCGTCCCCCGTCCATCGTCCATCGTCCAGAAAGGGCATCGGCGTGGCGATGGTCATGCAAGGCACGGCCATCCCCTATCTCGACATGGGCGGCGCGTCCATCAAGATGAATGACGACGGCTCGTTCAACCTGCTGGTCGGCGCGACAGACCTGGGCACCGGCTCGGACACCGTCCTGGCGCAAATGGCCGCCGAGGTGCTGGGCGTGCCGGTGGCAGACATCATCGTCCATTCGTCCGACACGGACTTCACGCCCTTCGACAAAGGGGCCTACGCCTCGTCCACGACCTACGTCTCCGGTGCAGCGGTGGTCAAGGCGGCAGAAAAAGTCGCCGAGCGCATCCGCGTGCGTGCGGCCCGCCTGCTGGGCGGCGATACCGCCCCCGAAGACATCGAACTGCGCGACCGCCAGGCGGCTGCCCCGGATGGACGCGCCATCTCGCTGGAGAAAATCGCCCTCAACGCCCTGCACCAGGAAGACCAGGAACAGATCATGGCTGTGGCCTCCTACGTCTCGCCGGTCTCGCCGCCGCCCTTCGCAGCCCAGTTCGCCGTCGTGACCGTGGATACCGAAACCGGCGCGGTGACGGTGGACAAACTGGTCATGGCCGTGGACAGCGGCATCATCGTCAACCCGCTGACGGCCTCCGGTCAGATCGAAGGCGGCATGACGCAGGCGCTCGGCTACGCCGTCTGCGAAGAAATGCGTTATGATGAGCGGGGCCGCGCCATCGAACGCGACTTCAACAATTACCACATCTTCCGCGCCGACGAGATGCCCGAACTGGAGACCATCTTCGTGGAGACCCTCGAACCGAGCCATCCCTTCGGGGTCAAGGCCGTGGCCGAAATCCCGATGGACGGCGTCGCGCCAGCCGTCGGCAACGCGGTCCGCGATGCGGTCGGCGTGGACATCGACGACAATCCCATCACGCCGGAGAAGGTCTGGCGGGCGCTAAAGAAGGACACTGCATGAAAACTCGTTTTATTTTAGCCTTGCTGGTATCCACAGTGATTCTAAGCGCCTGCGGGACGTCGTTTGCCGAGGCGACTCCCACGGTCACAGCCACCGCGACCCTCGTCCCGACGGCGACCGTCACGCCTACGGAAACGCCGATCCCGACGCCGACCGTCCCGCCCTTCTATTTGACGGCCACGGTCTGGGTACAGGAGCCGCGTGTCCCGATTGTCAATTACCACCAGTTCGCGCCGGACTACGCGAAGAAATCCACCGACCACAAGGTGCGCTTCGAAGATTTCATCGCCGAGATGACCGCACTCGACCAGGCCGGATTTACGCTGGTCTCCGTCGAAGACTGGCTCGACGGGCAGATGGTCGTCCCCGCAGGACGCAGGCCGCTGGTCTTCACCATGGACGACCTGTTCTACAACAACCAGATCCGCCTGGACGAAAACGGGGAGCCCCTGCCCGATACCGGCCTCGGCATCGCATGGCAGTTCTACCAGGAGCACCCGCAGTTCGGCTTCCAGTGGGCCTTGTTCTCCAACCTGGGCGACAAGCTGTACGCCAACCCCGACGACCCCGGCTGGCAGGACGAACTGGGCAGCGCCATCGCCTGGAGCATCGATCACAATGCGCGCGTCTACAATCACACCTATCAACACGTCCGGCTCGACAAGAGCGAACCGGCCGACATCATCTGGCAGCTGCAGGCCAACGACCAATACCTGCGCGAACTGCTGACGCGCGTCGGGCGCGAAGACCTGATCCCCGGCCTGGGCAACATGCTGGCAATCCCGTTTGGCTATTGGCCCAACGGCGACGGCGGCCAGCGCGTCATTCGCGAGTACACCTCGCCGGAGGGCCTGCCCATGCAAGCCGTTTTCGACATCGATTACCTCGTCCGGGCAGCATACCTGGGCTTTCCCTTCGGCCCCAACTTCGACAAATACCACATCCCGCGCCTCGCCCTGCCCCCGGAGGTCGTGCCCTACCTGGTCGAAAACAAGGACGCCTTCCCCGCCGCCGCGACCTGTCAGCTTGGTCCGTTGGACGAAAGTCAGATCGGCGATCCCGCTTATCTGGGCGCGCAGATCGAGGCCTCCATCGCGGGAGGAACCTGCCCGCCCGGATATTACGTCGTTCAAGGACAAACTTTCGACGCGCGCAACGGAGCGGCGCAGCACGTTTATCCTTAAAGTGCCTGGCACTTCCAGAAGCACAAAACAGGAAGCAAATATGACCATTTACGTTATCGGGCACGTCAACCCGGATACCGACTCGATCGCCGCCGCGATGGGCTACGCCTGGCTGCTCAACGAACGCGACGGCAGCAACGCGGTCGCGGCGCGCGCCGGGGCAGCCAATCCGCAGACTTCCTGGGTGCTGAAGCGGCTCGGCCTGGACGCCCCAAAACTGCTGAACGACGCCTCGCCGCGCTTCGAGGCCGTCGTCCGCCGGTTGGACACCACCACCCCCGATGCGCCCCTGCGCGAAGCCTGGGCCATCGCTTCGCGCACCTGGGGGGTGGCTCCCGTTGTGGACGCAGACGGCAAGCCCTTCGGCCTGATCACCGGCACCAGCCTGTTCGACCTCGTCAACCGCATGGTCGGTCCGCACCCCAAACGCCAGGAAATGCGCCTGGCCGAGATCCTGGAAGAGCCCAGCCGCGAGGCCTGCAACACGGACGTGCCGCGCTTCAAGGCGAACAACCGCATCCGCGATTCGCTCAACCGCATTCTGCGCGAAGAGGGCGACGACTTCTTCGTCGTGGACGAACGCGGCCTGTACCTGGGCATCTGCCGCCAGCGCGACCTGCTCAACCCGCCGCGCCTGAAGGTCATCCTGGTGGACCACAACGAACCGCGGCAGGCCATCAGCTCGCTGGAAGAGGCCGAACTGCTCGAGATCCTGGATCATCACCGCCTGGGCAATCCGTCCACGCACACCCCCATCCGCTTCACCGTGGACATCGTCGGCAGCACCAGCACGCTGGTCTCCGAACAGATCGAGGAGGCCGGGCTGAGCGCGCCGCCCCGGCTCGCCGGGATACTGCTGGCCGGTCTGCTCTCGGACACGCTCATCCTGACCTCGCCGACCACGACCGAGCGCGACAATAACGCCGCCGAGCGTTTGGGACGATGGGCCTTCGTGCACGGCGGCCCGCTCGAAGGGGAGACGGTGCAATCCTATGGAGAGCAAATCCTGAACGCCGGAGCGGGTCTCTCGTCGCGCGAACCGGACGAGATCGTCAGCACCGACATGAAGGTCTACGAGGCGGGCAATTACCGCTTCGCCATCGCCCAGGCCGAAGTCACCAGCCTGCTGCAGCTGGCCGAATACCTCGCATCCCTGACCGCCGCGCTGGAAAGCCTGCGGGAGCGCCGCGCCCTGGATTTCGCCATGCTGATGGTCACCGACGTGGTGCGCGGCTCCAGCCGCCTGCTGCTGGTCAATGACCCGCCCGAACTGGGCGATCTGCCTTACCCGCACCAACCCGACGGCACGCGCCTGGCCGAGGGCGTGGTCTCGCGCAAGAAGCAGCTGCTGCCGGTGGTGCTGGGGCTGCTGGAACGGTAAATCACGGCAATAATTTCACGTTATGAACACATCCATCTATCAAGCCCTCGCTGAACTCGAAGAAAACAACCAAGCCGCCGCGCTGTGTACTGTCGTGCGCAGCCGCGGCTCGACGCCGCGCAACAGCGCCAGCAAGATGCTGGTCTACGCCGACGGCGGCATCATCGGCACGGTCGGCGGCGGGGAACTGGAAAACCGCGTCATCGCCGAGGCGCTGGAGGCGCTGAAAGACGGGACGCCGCGCCTGCTGGAATACAACATGGTGGACCCCGAACGCGGCGACCCCGGCATTTGCGGCGGTCAATTGGAGGTATTTGTGGAACCGATTTTGCCAGCGCCCATGCTGGTCGTCATTGGCGGCGGACACGTCGGCAAGGCCGTCGTCCATCTTGCCAAATGGCTGGGATTCCGCGTCGCGCTCTCGGACGACCGGCCCGAGTTCTGCACCCCGGAAGCCGTCCCCGGCGCGGACGCGTACCATCCCGTCCCGATGCACGAACTGCCCCGGCAGTTCGACATCACGCCGCAGACCTACCTCGTCCTGACGACGCGCGGCGCGAACGTGGATATGGCCGGCCTGCCAGCGCTGCTCCAGTCGCCCGCCGCGTATATCGGCGTGATCGGCTCGAAGCGCCGCTGGGCAACCACGGTCAAGGCGCTGAGGGAGCAGGGCGTCCCCGATGAGCAGATCCAACGCGTCCACTCGCCGATCGGGCTGGAAATCCAGGCCGAGACGCCGGAGGAGATCGCCGTCAGCATCCTGGCCGAGATCATCATGCTGCGCAACGGCGGGACGGGCAAATCGATGAAAGCCTGAATACAACTTCCGGTATAGTACGAACGTATATCTAACCGAGAACAAAACCGCTTGTATCGCATCCCCGCATCGGCTATAATGGGATTGTTATCGTGAGGCAACCACAAGGAGAGAGACATGGCCAGAATTTTTGACGTTATCGAATACCCCAACGAAATGACGGACGAGATCGTCCATCGCTTCCCGGAAAAAGGGATCGGGGACTACCGCATCGGTTCGCAGGTCATCGTGCGCGAGGCGCAGAACGCGGTCTTCTTCCGCGACGGCAACGCGCTGGACGTCTTCGGGCCGGGCCGTCACACCATCGCGACGGCGAATATCCCCCTGCTGATCGACTTTATCGGCAAAGCCTTCAACGAACGGACGCCTTTCCCGGCGGAAGTGTACTTCGTCTCGATGAAGGAATTTGCCAACGTCAAGTGGGGCACGCCGCAGCCGATCATCGTCCGCAATCCGGGCATGGGACTGGGCGTGGCGCTCCTGCAAGGCTTCGGTACGTACTCGTTCCAGGTCAGCGACCCGCAGCAATTCGTCACCCAGATCGTCGGCACGCAAGAGAGCTACGGGATGGACGACATCCAGGGGCGGCTGCGCACAATGCTCCTGTCCAAATTGCAGGACATCCTGGGAGAGACGGCGGCCAAGAACAGCGTTCCGGAGATGATCGGCCTGACCGAGGAACTGGGCGCAGGCGTACGCGCCAAAGCACAAGACGACTTCGCCGCGATCGGCCTGACGCTCAAGTCCTTCTATATTGGCAACCTGAAGCCCTCCAGCAAGTCGGCGCAAGAATTGCGCGACATGGGCATGCTCGATATGGCGACCTACACCCAACTGCAAGCCGCGGATGCCATGCGCGACGCGGCCCAGAATCCCAGCGGCGGCGCGGGCCTGACGGCCGGTATCGGCGCCGGGATGGGCGTTGGACAGGCCTTGCAGCAGGCTGTCAGCAGCGCATCCAGCGCACAGAAGCCTGCCGCGACCAGCGGCGGCGCGCCTGCCGGCGGAATACCCAGCGTGATGACCCCGTCGGAAGCGGCGGCCATCCTGAAAGTAGCCGAGGAGGACGTGGTCGCGGCCATCGAAGCCGGGGACCTGAAAGCCAAGAAGCTCGGCAAAGCGTACCGCATCAGCAAGAGCTCGCTGGAAAAGTTTTTGAACGGGTAAGAAAAAGTAACAAACAAAAAGTGCCACGCACTATCCAGGTGCGTGGCACTTCGTGTTTTTTGCAATTGAGTCTATCCAAAAAAATGCTCTTGCTGCCCTCGCCGCCGTCCCCGGCGGCGGGAGCAATTTTCAGATAGAATCCTAGTCCAAATCCGCCAACACGTCCGGCACAGCCGAGAGCACGTCACCAGCCAGGACAGAAGCCGTCCCCCCCAACATCTCGGCGGCATACAGCCCCGCCTGCGCATGGATCCACGCGCCGGCGACCGCGGACTCGTAGGCCTCCACGCCCTGCGCGCGCAAACCGGCGATCAGCCCGGCCAGCACGTCGCCCGTGCCAGCACGCGCCAGGGCGGGCGTAGCGACCGGGATGGTCGTCGTCTGTCCATCCGGCGCGGCGACGACCGTGAAAGCGCCCTTCAGCACGACCACATGCCCCCATTCCTGCGCGTACCTGCGGGCAATCCCCAGACGGTCGGCCTGGATCTCGTTTTTCGAGAGGCCGGTCAGAACGGCCATCTCGCCGGGATGCGGCGTCAGCACCGCGGGCGCGGGCAGCAATGCGTCCCAGCCCTCGATCTGCGCCAGCAATTTCAAGCCGTCGGCGTCGAAGACCATTGGGGGCAAAGATGCCATTTCGTCGCTGGGCGTCTCCACCTCCGCATGGACGAAGCCGATCCGCGCGGCGCCCTTCTTGGGGGCGAATTTTTCCGTTAGCAGGTTCCTGATGAACTCGCGCGTCGTCTCTTCCATGCCAAAGCCGGGACCAACCAGCAGTGCGGCGGCGCGTCCCAGATTTTCCGCCAGCACATCGGCGGCATCCTCGGCAACGACGCCCAGCTCGTGCGGCAGGAGCAGCCAGGTCGCCTCCGGGAACTGTCCCGCCAGCGCGCCATGCAGCGGCGAGGGGACGGCCAGCGTGACCAGCCCCGCGCCGACGCGGTAAGCCGCCTTGCCGGCCAACAGCGCCGCGCCGGTGTAATTGACCGACCCCGCCGCGATAACCGCCGTCCCAAACGTGCCCTTATGCGCCGAAAGCGGGCGCTCCGGCAGTATCTCGCCGACCATGTCTTCGTCCGCTACAAAATTCGTGACCGCCCTCCAGGCGGGGACCTTGTCGGTCACGCCGATGTCCACAACGGCCAGATCGCCGCTCAATTCGAAAGCGGGCAATTTCAGCAAACCGAACTTGATCGCAGCCATGGTCGCGGTCACATCGGCTGGAATGGTCTCCGGCGCGGCTTCGCCGGTGTCGCTGTCCACGCCGGAGGGACAATCGATCGCGACGACGTAGGGCCGCCACTCCAAACTCTCGATGGCCTTCCTGGACGCGTCGAGCAGTTTGGCCGCGCCCTCCCGCAGCGGCAGTTTGATGCCCGTCCCGAGCAAGCCGTCCAGCACGACCGAAACGGATTCTATCGCGGCCGTCAATTGCACGAATTTCGGATCATCCTCCGCAAGGAGGATCTCCCCGCCCGCGTCTTTCAAACGCGCCGCCAGCGGGTCTTCGTCCGCTTTGCGGTTGAAGAGATAGGCCGCCGTTTTCCAGCCTTCCGCGGCCAGATTCGTCAGCGCGACCAGCGCATCGCCGCCGTTGTTGCCAGGCCCGACCAGCGCCAGGCATTCGCTCCCGTCGTCGGGGCCGAATGCCAGGTCGAGGACCACTTCTGCGATACCCTTCCCGGCGTTCTCCATCAATTGCGCGAACGAGACGCCGCCAACCGCGTCGGTTTCCTTGTCGATATTGCGCATTTCCTGGACAGATATGAATTTCATGGCATTTCCTCCAGCAATAAGGACGACGCAGCGTCGCCCCTACAGAATCATTCCCACAGGTCGGCCGCGACGTCATCCAGGCCCAGGGCGAGGAGTTTGTCCTTCGTCGGGCGGCCTGTTTCCGGATCCCAGCCGCGGGCCGTGTAATAGGCGCTGAGCATCTCGTCAAACGGGATCACGTATCCCGCCGCGCCGCCATCCGGCAAGGGCTCCAAAAAGGCTTTGGGCAATTTGTCGTTGGCACGCGTCAGGCCCAGGCGGTTGTTGATCGCCCGTTTCAAATTCCAGGCGCGCTCGCCGGAACGCAGCATGTCGTCCACCGTCCAGTCCAGGCCGCAGGCGGCGTTGATCAGGCCGAGCACCGTCCCCGGCGGGACGTTGGCGAACAGACACAGCACCAGGGCGTTGTCCACCGTGCGCCAATCCTGATGGCGGGCCACGTTGGCCGCCTTTTCCGCCCCCGCATGACGGTCGTAAAATGCCATCCCAAGGCTGCCGTCCGCCTGGCCAATTTCCGTCAGGAAATAATCCGACTGGTTGTGGCAAGCGCCGCGCGGCGAGGTGGCATAGACCAGCGCCATGCCGGAAGCGCCGCGCGGATCGTGGTAGGCCGCTTCCAGCCCGTTGACCTGCACGGCTTCGTCCTCCGCGCCGAAATGACGTCCCAACGCGCGCGAGCCGAGCGCCAGCAGTTCGCCAAAACCCTCGCGGCGCACGGTCTGGCGCACCAACTGCTCGGCAGCCGCCGCGTTCCCCCAGGTCAGCGCCAGTCCGCCGGTATCGTCTCTCGAAATGACGCCCAGCTCAAACAATCGAAAAGCCAGGCCGATCGTGCCGCTCATGCTGATGATATCCACGCCATAACGGTCGCACAACTCGCCCAGGCGCGTGATGACGTGCGTATCGGTGATGCCCAGGTTGGGGCCAAAGCCAACCAGTGTTTCATACTCGGGCCCCTTGCGTTTCTCGCCGTCGCCCAAATCCACCACCCGCCCGCAGGCGATCACGCAGGCATGGCAGGCCTTCTTGCCGACCAAAATCGTCTCGGCCACACTGGCTCCCGTGATCTTTTCGGAGCCTTCCAAAACGCCGGCGCTAAAATATTTCTTCGGCATTTCGCCGAGGTAATCGAAATAATCCGCCGCGCCTGCCGAGCCAAGATCATGCAGGACGCTCGTCATCGAATCGTTCTTCAAAGCCCGGTTGGCCGCCGAACGCAACCCGGCGAATTTTTCCGGGTCAGCCAGGGGAATTTTTCCATGCCCCTGAACCGCGATGGCCTTCAAATTCTTGGCGCCCATGACCGCGCCCAGGCCGGTGCGTCCCGCCGCCCGGCCGTGGTCACAGAAGAGACCCGCGAACAAGATGCCGTTTTCACCCGCCGGACCAATGCCGAGGACGCGCGCGCCGCGCTGACCAATTTCCGTTTTGATGGATTCCTGGATCTGATAGGTATCCTGCCCCCACAGGTGCGCGGCCTCGCGGACGACGAGCCTGCCGTCCGCCAAATGGAGATATACCGGCCCCGCGGCCTTTCCCGTTATCCACAGGCCGTCATAGCCAGCCTTGCGCAGCTCAGGCCCCCAAAAGCCGCCCGCATTGGACTCGGCCCACAGCCCCGTCGCAGGCGATTTGCCGCACACGACAAATCGTCCCACCGCGGGACCAGATGTCCCGCTGAGCGGCCCGGTCAAGATGAGCAGCGGCGCGGCCGGGGAAAGCGGGTCCAGGGCTGGCGACAGAGCGCCATAAAGCAAACGCGCCGCCAACGACGCGCCGCCCAGGTATTCCTGCTCCCACTTTTTGGGAATTCTATATTCTTCTGTCGCCCCGGTAGAAAGGTCTATTTTCAAAATAGGCTGCATAATCAGGTCCGCAATGTCGTTCAAACAATTTCGTTGGTAATGTCCCGCGCGCAGCGGACGAAATCCAACACCGTGGGCACACTGCGCATCATCACCGCCATGTTGCCCTTGACGCCCAATTTGCGGGTCAGCATGGCTTGCATGGGATCCAGTTCCCCCTTCAAAATACGCGCGAAATTCCCATAGGATGCCTTCAAGATAAAAGCCGGGGTTTTATCGGCAATCTCATCCCACACTTCCGTGCCGCGGCATTTGCCATGCCAGAGATCGAGATAAAAAATGACCCGTTCCTTGAGATTGCCCTCCGGCTCTATCTGGAAGACGAGGTCGCCTTCCCAGTTTTTCGCAATGCGGGCATACTGCTCGTCTGTGTTCAATTTCCCTTCAAGGGCTTTCAGCCATTCCGGGCTGGGAAAAACTGCGCTCATAAAATACTCCTCCGGTTGGGTGTTTGTTCTCAACGTCTTGCAACGACCATCCCGGCAATTTTACCACCTGCGCACAGAACGCTGTGGCCGGGAAACTCCGCAACATCTCTTAAAAACATAAAATTCAACTAAAAACTTTCTTCGCTACTCTTGCCTTAAATAACAACTTGGTCTATTCTTATAGTTTAGAATAGGCAAGCGACATTGGTCGCGCTCAGAAACGGCTTTTCCACAACCACATTAAGGAGAGAAGAGATGAAAAAACTGTCATTCATGCTCAGTGTGTTGATCCTCGCTACACTGATATTGACGGCTTGCAGCCCCAAGGCCACGCCCACGCCAGAGGCTCCCGCTGAAACGGAGGCCCCTGCCGCAACCGAGGCCCCCGCTGCTACCGAGGCGCCCGCCGAGAGCGGCATGCCCGACCTGGGCGGACAAACCGTCACCGTGGCCGTCGAGAACGCTTACCCGCCGTTCAACTCCCTCGACGAAGCCACCAACGAAGCCGTTGGCTGGGACTACGACACCGTGCGCGAAATCTGCGAGCGCATCAACTGCGTGCCCGAATTCAAGGAAGCCGCCTGGGATGGCATCTTCCC
>JAADGN010000050.1 GCA_013152325.1 Chloroflexota bacterium | reverse complement strand
CTGCCCCGCGCGTGGTGATGTTGCGGCGGCTGTCCACTGGGGTGAGTTTCAAGTTGTAATCCCGCGCTAATGCTTCCAGCGTCTCGATCTCGATCAGAGTCACTTCGCGGGATTCGTCGTGTTTCTTCGAGTATGTCCCTGTACGGTAAAAGTAGCGGTCGCCTTCCAGGCCCATACCGGCCACGGCGCGCACGCTGTCGACGGGGTGCAATTTTCCTGCGCCTTCGGGGGTGATTTGGATGGAAATAACGCTTCCGTATTTCATCAGGTGTCCCCTCGGGTTATGCGGCGGCGCGTTGCCGGGCTTTGACGCCTGCCATTGCCAGCCAGGCCAACGCCATGAAGAAGGCGCTGAACAGCCACAACCAGCGGTATTGGTCGCCGAGCACATCCACCACGACGCCGCCCAGCGTTGGCCCCAAAACCGCCGCCAATTGTGACGAGAAGTAGTACAGGCCGGTATACGCGCCGATATGGCGCTCATCGCCGTGGTCATAGACCAGCGGCAGGCTGTTGACGTTGACCATGGCCCAGAAGAAACCGGCCAGGACCAACACGATGACGAATACGATTGGTCCCTGAATGAGGAAATATCCTCCCAGCATCAACAGCGTTAACCCGACCAGCCCGACGCGAATTGTTATCCCGCGCCCGAATTTCGTGCCCAGGAATCCGGCAGGAACGGCGAACAGGATGAACGAGACGGTGACCGCGCCGGCGTAGATCGAGGCTGTCCCGGCCTTCATGCCCAACGTGAAAACGGCAAAGGATGAGAGCCCGGTCTCCAGGGCGTTGAAGGCCATGAACCAGAGCAAAATGCCGAGCAGGACAAAAAAGCCGCTCTTGTCGGGGTTCCTGACGAGAAGCCGTATGTTTTCCAGCAGGCTGCCGCTGGTGTCGTCATCCTTGTTTTCTTTTGCGGCGATGGTGTGCGGCTCTTTGACGAAGATCAGCGCAACTCCCAGGGCAACCACCATGGCGATTGCGCCCGCGAAGAAGGGAGCCGTGCGCCCCAGTTTGTTGAACAGGATGCCGCCGCCAAAATAAGCCAACAGGCCGCCAACGCCGCCCATCAGGTTGATCACGCCGTTGGCTTTGCTGCGGTCATCGGTCTCGAACAGATCGCCGAGCCAGGCAACGGTCGGTGAGCGGAACAGCGCCATGCCAAAGTCGGTGATAACGATGAAGGTTGCTATGGCCAGCAAAGATTGGGCGACGGGGATGAATATGAATCCCAGCAGCGCAATCGGCGCGCCCAGCAGGATCCATCCTTTGCGGCGGCCGAAGCGATTCCAGGTGTTGTCGCTTTTTGCGCCAGCCCAGGGAGCGATGAACATGTTGAGCAGGTTGTCCCAGGTCATAATGAACAGGGCCAGGCTGGGCGCGAGTCCAAAACCTTTTATGTCTGGTATGGCGCGGCCAGCGGCCAATAATTGACGTTCAAATTCCGGATTGCCTGCTTGCAAGAAAATGGGGATGTACTGGTTGAAAACCGGCCAGATGATGCTGATGCCCAGAAAGCCGAAGCCAATCAAAAAAGTTCTGCCCCAAGGGAAACGGTGTTTATCCATGTCTCACATTCTCCTCTTCGTTTTCGGTGATGAAATTTGACAACAGGGCACAGCCGTTGTGTCCCGTTATTGATTGGAACTCGAGTTTTGTTCCTTGGTGATTCGTTCCAGAAAGGCGCGCTCGGCCGCGCTGAGTTGGGCCTTTCCCAGCATGTCGGGCCGTCGCTCCAGCGTGCGCAGCAGGGCTTGCTCGCGCCGCCAGCGGGCGATGCGGGCGTGGTCGCCGGAGAGCAGCACGTCCGGGACGCGCCAGCCGCGGTATTCGGGCGGACGGGTGTAGTGCGGGCCTTCGAGCAGTCCCGTAGCGTGGGAGTCGTTTACGGCCGCGTTCGAATCGCCGAGCGCTCCGGGGATGAACCGGGTCAGGGCGTCGATCACGATCAGGGCCGGCAGCTCGCCGCCGGTCAGCACGAAATCCCCAATGGAGATTTCGTCGCTGGCGAGATGGGCGCGGATGCGCTCGTCCAGCCCTTCGTAGCGGCCGCAAAGCAGGGCGATGTGTTCGTGTTGCGAGAGCTCCTGCGCGACCTGTTGTGTGAACACGCGCCCCTGCGGCGTGAGCAGGATCACCGGGCATGCGGGCGGCGCGCCCAGCACGCTTTCAATGGCTTCAAAGACCGGTTCCGGTTTCATGACCATGCCGCCGCCGCCGCCGTAAGGCAGGTCGTCGGTGACGTGGTGGCGGTCGTGCGTCCAGTCGCGGATATTATGCACGCGCACGTCGATCAGGTTGTGCTGACGTGCGCGCTTCAAGATGCTGCTTTCGAGATAGGGGGGGAAAACTTCGGGCAGGAGCGTGAAAACGTCGAAGCGCATGTCTCCATTCTAGTCGCAAGATGGCTGGGAGGCAAGCCCATTTCTGCCGGTCTTTATGGCATTCCCAAAGTATCTGCCCTTCCTTTCTTTGGACGCGGAAATCACGGGAAGTCCCGTGATTTCCGCGTCCAAAAACAGGCGCTCGCTTGGACTTCAAGCGAGCCTTGTCGCCGGCTTGCCGCTATCTTGCGTCCTTTCAGCGCCGATGGTAAGATGGCGGTATGTATTTACGTGGAAGCAAGTGGAGTATGAACCGCCGCCGCCGGCGAGTTAACTGGTTCTGGGTGACGATCCTGATCATGTTGATTGCCGTAGGCGTTTACCTGGATCGGGTGGTCGTGCCGACCATTCCGCCGCCATTCGTCCCGACAGCGACCCCGACGCGTGACCCCGAATCCTTCGTCACCGAAGCGGAGACGTTGTTCGAGCAGGGGAAACTGTTGGCGTCCATCGACACATACAAGCAGGCTATTCGCGCCAGGCCCGACGATCCGACCACTTATGTGGCGCTGGCGCGGGTGCAGGTCTTCGCGGGCAAATACGAGGATGCCCAGATCAGTGCGGAGGACGCGCTGCTGCTGAACCCGAACAATTCCATGGCCCATGCCGTGCGCGCCTGGGCGCTCGATTTTCAGGGTGATTACCTGGCCGCCGAGTCGGCCATCAAACGCGCCCTGGAACTTGACCCGAACAATGCCATGGCGCATGCGTATTATGCCGAGATCTTGGCGGATTCTTTCCTGTCTGGCTCCGGGCCGTTCGATTCGATCGACCTCGCGGCCGAGGAATCGCGCGTGGCCCTCAGCCTGGCCCCCAATACCCTGGAAGCGCATCGCGCCCGCGGCTATATCCTGGAAGTGACCGGCAACTACGAGGATGCCATTCGTGAGTACCAGGCCTCCATCAACATTAACGAAAATATCCCCGACCTGCACTTGGCGTTGGGTCGCAACTACCGAGCGCTCGGCGTTTACGACAAGGCCGTGGAAGAGTTCACGCGCGCCAATGCCTTGAACCCGGCCGACCCTTTGCCCGATCTGTTCATCTCGCGCACCTATTCCACCGTGGGCGAGTATGCCAAAGCGGTGCAATACGGCGAGCAGGCGCTCAAGGATGATCCGACCAGCGCCAATCTGCACGGCAATTTGGGCGTGATGTATTATCACAACTTCCAGTGGCCTGAAGCGGCGCAGGAATTGGCTTTGGCCATCTACGGCGGGACGCTTGGAGAAGACCAGACAATCGAACCGCTCACGCTGAACAATAGCACTCGTGTTGCGGAATATTATTTCACTTACGCGCTGGTGCTGGCGCGCCTGAATCGCTGTGGCGAGGCCTTGCAGGTTTCCCAGACGATTTTGGGAACAATCCCCGGCAACGAATTGGCGGTGTTCAATGCCAACGAGGCGATCAGTCTGTGTGAGCAGAATTTGTCGGTAACGCCGACGTCGACCCTGGCGCCGCCTCCCACCGAAACGGTTACTCCCGCGCCATGAACGCTGCTCCCCGGCAAAACATCTTTTTCCGCAAGCCGAACACGAACCCGTATCGTCTGTTTTTCCTGATCTGCCTGATACTGGGCGGCGTTTGGCTGATCCGGGAGGTGGAACAGGGCGATATCCAGCCGCTTTTTTTGCCCACGCCCACGCCCACCCGCACGGCCCAATCCTATGCGATGGAGGGAGACGCGCAGTTTAAGGCCGGAGAACTGGACGCGGCCATCACAGCCTATCAGGAGGCTGTGCGCGTCGACCCGAACAATGCCGAGGTATGGGCGAAGCTGGCGCGCATCCAGGTCTATTCATCCGCTTTGCTGACCACGGACGAGCAGCAGCGCGACCGGCTTCAGGCTGCGCTGGAATCCATCGACCAGGCGGTATCCCTGGCTCCGGACGACAGCACCGTGCATGCCATCCGTGCTTTCGTTTTGGACTGGAACGCCAACCCGGCGCTCTATGAGCAGCAACAGGTGGCGGCCTATCTTACCGAGGCCGAACAGGAAGCCGTGCGTGCTCTGCAACTGGACAATCAGAATACGCTGGCGCTGGCCTATTATGCGGAAATTTTGGTCGATCAGCAGAAGTGGTCCCAGGCTGAACAGTACATCAAGCAGGCGCTTGAACGCGACCCGACTTTGCTGGATGTTCACCGTGTCTTCGCGTACGTACTGGAGTCGCTGGGACAGTACAACCAGGCCATCCAGGAGTACGACCAGGCCATTGTCATTGCGCCCAACCTGACCTTTCTATACCTGCGAGCGGGGGCGAACTATCGCCGACTGGCCTTTGGGAGCACCTCGCCGGAACTTCAACGTGACCTGTACGACCAATCCCTGGAATATTTTGCCAAGGCCGCCCGGCTCAATGAGCAACTGGGCATCCAGAATCCCATTCCGTATCTCTCTATTGCCAAGACCTATTCGCAAGAGGGCGAATTCTTCATCGCGGCGCGCAACGTGCAGAAGGCGCTGGATATTGATCCGTCCAATGCGGATATCTACGGCCAATTGGGCATTGTTTACTTCAAGTCGCGCAACTACGAGGGATCGATCCCCGCGCTCAAATGTGCGGTGCGCGGCTGTACCGCCGAAGAATCCTGCGAGGGGCGTGGCGGTTGCGACCCGGACGATCCCGGCACCGCAGTGACCGGTCTGCCGCTCTCGCCAAACACGGTCGTCTACTATTACACGTACGGCTCCGTGTTGGCCGCGCTAAGCCGCCCGAAGCAGAATTATTGTCCTGAAGCGCTGGCTGTGCTGGGGGAGGTCAAGGCGGCGTATGGCGGCGACCGCGACATAATGGGCATCGTCCAGGCTGGCGAAGCGATCTGTGAGTCTTTTGGAGAGTAGACGGGCAGGGTGGGGAATCTCAAATGTCAGAATTTTGTTAGAGTTTGTATACACCCCTTGACGGACATTTCAAAGCCAAGTATCATTCGGTCGCAAATTAGCACTCTATTGTTGTGAGTGCTAAAATCTTGTGTGCAGAGTTTCTGTCTTTCTGTAACGGAGGTATATATGACCATCTCTCTGAAACCACTTGGCAATCGCGTTGTGGTTGAACCTGTCGAAAAGGAAGAAGTCACTGCTGGCGGCATCGTGCTCCCTGAAACTGCAAAAGAAAAGCCCCAGCAAGGCATCGTCCTGTCCGTCGGTGCTGGTGAGCGCGACGACAACGGTAAACGCATCGCCATGGACGTTGAAGTTGGCGACAAAGTATTGTTCGCCAAGTATGGCGGAACGGAATTGAAGATCGAAGGCAAAAAGTTGCTCATCTTGCGCGAGAACGAACTGCTTGCCATTGTCGAAGACAATTAATCCACGATTTGGAGGAATTACAATATGACTGCTAAACAACTCGTTTTTTCTGAGGATGCTCGCCGGCGTCTCAAGAAGGGTATTGATGTCCTTGCAAACGCTGTGGCGACCACCCTGGGCCCCAAGGGCCGCAACGTAGCCCTGGATCGAAAATTTGGCTCCCCCACCATCACGCATGATGGCGTCACCGTAGCCAAGGAGATCGAACTGGAAGACCCCTTCGAGAACATGGGCGCCCAGTTGCTCAAAGAGGCTGCCACCAAGACCAACGACATCGCCGGCGACGGCACGACCACATCGACCGTTTTGGCGCACGCTATCGTGACCGAGGGCCTGAAAACCCTGGCTGCCGGCGCGAACGCGATGCTGCTCAAGCGCGGCATCGAAACAGCCGCCAAGGCCGTCGCGAAAGAGATCAGCAAACAGGCCATCGAGTTGACCTCGAAAGAGGAGATCGCCAACGTGGCTTCGATCTCCGCCCAGGACCGCACCATTGGTGAGTTGATCGCCGAAGTGATGGACAAAGTTGGCAAAGATGGCGTTATCACCGTTGAAGAATCCAAGGGCCTCGAGTTCGAGACCGAGTATGTCGAGGGTATGCAGTTCGACCGTGGCTACATCTCGCCTTACTTCATCACGGACCCCGACACCATGGAAGCCGTGATCAGTGAGCCTTATATCCTGATCCACGAGAAGAAGATCTCCGCCGCCCAAGACATCGTTCCTTTGCTCGAGAAACTCGTCCAGATCGGCAAGCGCGACCTGGTCATCATCGCCGAAGACATTGACGGCGAAGCCTTGGCCACGCTCGTGCTCAACAAGCTGCGCGGCATGCTCAATGTGCTGGCTGTCAAGGCTCCGGGATTCGGCGACCGCCGCAAGGCCATGATGCAGGATATTGCCATCCTGACCGGCGGTACGGTTATTTCTGAAGAGACCGGCCGCAAACTGGAAAGCGCCACGCTGGAAGACCTGGGCCGCGCTGAGAAGGTCGTCTCCGACAAAGAGAACACCACCATCGTCAGCGGCAAGGGCGATGCAGCCCAGATCAAGGGACGCATCGAGCAGATCCGCGTTGAGATCGACAAGAGCACCAGCGACTACGATCGCGAGAAACTTCAGGAACGCCTGGCGAAGCTCTCCGGCGGCGTAGCCATCATCCGTGTCGGCGCCGCGACCGAGACCGAGCTAAAAGAGAAGAAACACCGCGTCGAGGACGCCCTCTCGGCGACCCGCGCGGCGGTCGAAGAAGGCATCGTCCCTGGCGGCGGCGTGGCCCTGCTCAATGCCATGCCCGCGTTGGAGAGCCTGAAAGGCGCCAATGACGACGAACAAACCGGCATCAACATCGTCTACAAGGCGCTCCAGGTTCCGATGCGCAAGATCGCTGAGAATGCTGGCAAAGACGGCTCGGTCATCATCGAGAACGTCCACCGTGCGAAAGACAACAAGACCGGCTACAATGTGCTCACCGAAGAGTATGTTGACATGATCAAAGCCGGCGTCATCGATCCCGCCAAGGTCACCCGCGGCGCGTTGGAAAATGCGGCTTCGATTGCTGCCATGATCCTGACCACTGAAGCGCTGATCACCGACGTACCGGAGCCGGAAGGCGCTCCTGCCGCTCCGCCCATGCCGCCATACTAAACCAAAAAAGAAACTGAGGCTCCCGCGCCTCACCACAAGTAGGGACGTTCTACGGAACGTCTCTACTTTTTTAACAGATACAGGTATAATTCTTGCAATGTGCACTTATCTTTCGAACGTTAGAAACTGGCTCCGTTTTCTCGTGCTGTTCGTTTTTATAGGTCTGACCGCTTGCGGGACGCGAACCGGGTCGCCCGCGACGCCCACACTTGTTCCCGCCTCGCAGACGCCTGCCCCGCCCACCGCGACCTCCGTGCCGATGGCCGCCATTGTCAATGACGAGGGCATCACGATGGTCGAGTTCCAGGCCGAGTTGGAGCGCTTCCAGGCCTCGCAGACAGCTTTGGGGAACGATCTCCCTGCGGACGAGGCCGGGCAGCGGGTGCTCGATGATTTGATCGACCAGGTATTGCTTGCACAAGGCGCACGGGCCGCAGGTTTCGAGTTGGACGAGGCCGTCTTGCAGTCCCGTTTGGATGCGCTGGCCGAAAAAGCCGGCGGCGCGGATGCGCTGTCCACCTGGCAGGCTGATCATGGGTACACGTCTGAGACTTTCCGCCTCGCGCTTCGACGGGCGATCGAAGCCGCCTGGATGCGTGACCAGATCATCTCCGCCGTACCCAGTACTGCCGAACAGGTACACGTCCAACAAATTCTGCTCTATAATGAGGACACGGCCCGCGAGGTGCAGACGCAACTGACCTCCGGCGCAGACTTTGATACGCTGGCAGCCACATACGACCCGGTAACGCGCGGTGAATTGGGCTGGTTCCCGCGGGGATACTTGCTCGAACCGAAAATCGAAGAAGCTGCTTTCGCTTTGCAGGCAGGGCAGGTTAGTGACGTGATTGTGACCGACGTCGGTTTTCACATTATCATGCTGGTTGAGCGTGAAATGCAGCACCCACTTTCCCCGGATGCTTATCTCACCCTGCAAGACCGGGCGCTCATGGACTGGCTGCGCCAGCAACGTACACAGAGTACAATTGAGCTGTCTCCCTAGGGGACGCGCCTGAATCTGCCTGACGATCAGGATATCTGGATGGAGAACCTGTGATGGAAGATTTCGACTACACCGATCAGCAGTTTGTTGAAGAACCGAAACGCTCTAACATAAATGTCCTGGATATTTTCTCGGTCATAGCTTTGATCACATCGTTCTGTTTGGGCGGCTACTTTTTGCTCGTCTTCATCAACCCGTATACGCCGCTCAACCCGCTCTCCCCGCCGACGCCGATTTCACCGCTGTCCTTCCCGACCGCGACCATGACGCCGCTGCAGCTGGAGCCGACCTGGACGCCGACTCCGACCATCCAGCCGACCCCCAGCCTGACCCCGCGTCCGACCTGGACGCCGATCTATACGAAAACGCCGTTTTCCCTCTACGAACCGACCAATACGCCCGCGCCGACGGCAACCGCGACGCCGGTCGTGCCCTTTACGGCCTCGGTCTCGCCGATTGCCAGTACCATTATCCATCCTGAAGCCGAATGCAACTGGATGGGGGTGGGCGGCACCGCCGAAGACTTGAACAAGAGCCCGATTTTGGGAATTGTTGTACGGGTTGGCGGCACGCTGCTGGGCAAGACGGTTGATTACACCACCGTCACCGGCGTAAGCCCTGCTTATGGCAAATCTGGTTTCGAATTCGTCTTGGGCGAAGCGCCCATTCCCTCGACGAATACTTTGTGGATACAGCTGCTCGATCAGGCTGGTTTGCCGCTTTCAGAGAAAATTCACTTCAGCACATCTGCGGAATGCGATCAGAACCTGATCCTGGTGCGCTTTACAAAAGTGCGCTAACAGCAGAAAAGTTGACGAAAAAGTGTCACGCACCTTGAAAGTGCGTGACACTTTTTTTCTGAGGATACTTTTTCCCAGGATGCCCGACAGTTCAACTGTCGGGCATCCCGGGCAAGACGCTTTTTTGCATCTACACTTCTACGTTCCAATGCGCGTACTTCGGATTCTTGCCGCGCACCACGTCGTAGAACAACTCGCGCAGCTTCGACGCGACCGGCCCCATCGTCCCCGCGCCGATCGGGCGGTGGTCGACGTGCGTCACCGCGGTGACCTGGGCGGCAGTGCCGGTCATGAAGAATTCCTCGCAGATATAAATCTCGGAGCGGTCAATCGGGCGCTCGATGACCTCGATGCCCAGTTCGGCGCGCGCCAGTTCCATGACTGAGCGGCGGGTGATGCCCTCCAGGATGTTCTCGGTCACCGGCGGCGTGATCAGCGCGCCGTTGCGCACCATAAAGACGTTCTCCGCGCTGCCCTCGGAAATGTGCCCGCCCTGCGTGAGCACCAACGCCTCGTCGAAACCGGCCCGCTGGGCGTCGGTCTTGATCAACGCGGAACTGGCATAGGCCCCGCTGATCTTCCCTCGAGCCGGGATCATGTTATCGTCCAGGCGTCGCCACGAGGAGATGGTCACGTGGGCGTTGGTGTCGTTGCTGACGTAGCGTCCAAAGGGGATGGCGAAGATGGTAAAGTCGTCATCCAGATCGTGCAGCCGCACGCCGATGCCCTCGGTCGCCTTGTATGCCAGCGGGCGGATGTACACGTCCTCCTGCCAGCCGTCCACCCGCAGCAGATCGAGTGTGATTTGCGTCATGCTTTCGGGCGTCTGGTCGAACTCCATGCACATGATGCGGGCCGAGTTGAGAAAACGACGGTAATGGTCGTGGGGACGAAAGACGAAGAGCCTTTTCTTTTCGTCGTTCCAGTAAGCGCGCACCCCGCCGAATACCCCCGTGCCGTAGTTGAAGGCGTGTGTCGCAACGCCCACCTTGGCCTCGGAATAGGGGACGATCTTGCCCTGAAAATATGCGTGTTTGGGAAGACTCACAAAACACCTCCGTGTGAGATAGGGATTATCCGTGCAAAATGATTATAAACGAGATTTTTAACGCGCCAGAATGTGGATGGTTTCGTCGCCGGACAGCGGCGCGTTCAACCCGGCCGAATCCAACGCCATGACGCGGCTGTTGGCAAAAAAGGCGAAATCGAATCCGGTCTCATCCCCGGCCTGCTTGCCCGGAATGGGCATCAACCTGGCTGTGAGCGGTTTCGCCAGCCGGACGGCCAGCGCCGCGACATCCAGCAGCAACGCCGCGACCTGCTCGCGGGATACGTCGCCCGCCAATGGGATGGTATCCAGCCCTGTGCCGCAGACGGCGGAGTAGAGCAGCAGGTCTTTGACGGTCAACGTTCCTTCGGCGGCGCGTGTCGCCAGGGTGGAATCTTCCAGTACGGGCAGCATCATGCCGTTGAAGCCCGTATGCCGGAAATCGGCGCGCTGGATGGCCTCGGTCAGGATGGCCGCCGCGGCCAGTGAGCCGTGCAGCCCGACTTTGGAGACGCCCAATCGTTCCATCGCGCCGCCGAGGGAGATGGCATCTTCGGGGAAGGGGGCGAGGGAGAAATCGATGCCCAGGAATTTTGGATTCAGCGCTTCGGCGATCCGGGTCAGCTCGCGGCCATGTTTCTCGATCTCGGCAGCCAGCGCCCGCCGCCCGCTTTCTATCGTCTTGGCCCCGCTGAAGGCCTGCACTGCCAGATCCGCGGCCTCGGTCGCCAGGGCGAAAGCGGGTTCGTCCCCGCGGTGATAGGCTGCCGGGAAGAACGGCGCGCCCGCTTTCACGGCAGCCAGCGCCGCGAAGCGCAGATTGGCGAAGCCGTCCGGGGCGAGCGGCGCGGCGCGCACGATGACCTCCGCGCAGGCCTTGACCGCTGTCAGCGAGATACCTTTCTCTGCGGAAGCCATTTCGCCCGCGAAGAAGATATTTTCCGTGGCGGCGAGTGCATCCGGGATGGCGGCGTAACTCGCCGGCATCTCAGGCAGCGCCGGGCCGAGGGCGGCATAGGCTATGCCTGCATCCTGGATGGCCGCTTCCATTTCCCGGGCCAGTTTGACGGTCTCATGCAGCCGCCCTGCGCCGAGCAACTGCGGGAACGGGAGGGTCGCCAGCCGCGTGGTCTGCACGACGTAACCGGCAGCTTCGAAAGCGGCTTGTGCCTCGTGCAGGAATGTGCCGGCGGCGCGCAGTTTGTTTTCGTCCAGCGGCCAGCCGGGGTTAAGGAAACAGGTGATAGAGCGGATTTTCATTGCGGGTTCCTCGGGATGACGTATTTTCCATGTCTATTCTAAACCGATTTTCTCTGAGAAATCGCCGGCGAACGACCGCGCATGTTGTCGGGCAGGATTTCGATCTCGCCGTCAAACTGATATTTCGAATTTCACTTGACCTTGCTCTGAAACTGCATTAGAATACATCCCGCCAATGCCCTCGTAGCTCAGTGGATTAGAGCACTTGCTTGCGGAGCAAGGGGTCGCGCGTTCGAGTCGCGCCGAGGGCGCCTTTTTCACGTATTCGGGAGCGGGGTTTACCCTGCTTCTTTTGTTATCTGGGGTGATCTGATGGCCAAACGACAAATTCTGCTGACAAATGATGACGGTATCCGTTCTCCGGGGCTGCACGCCGCGGCTGCGGCGCTCTCCGCGCTGGGTTACGTGACGGTGGTCGCGCCGCGCGAGCAGTCATCCGGTATGGGGCGCAGCCTCCCGCTGTCGTCGGACGGGGTGATCCATGAGAAAATTGCCCGCGTAAAAGGGGAGGAATGGAATATCTATGCTGTGGGGGGAACCCCTGCTCAAGCCGTGCAGCACGGGGTTTTGGAGGTCATGTCCCGCAAACCGGACCTGGTGGTTTCGGGCATCAATTACGGGGAAAATGTTGCCACCGGCGTCACCATCTCGGGGACGGTCGGCGCGGCCATGGAGGCCGCGGCGTTGGGCGTCCCGTCATTGGCCGTCTCTCTGGAGACGGACAAAAAACATCATTTTTCCTACTCGGAAGATGTGGATTTTTCCGCAGCGGCCTATTTTGCGGCCTTTTTTGCCCGTCAATTGTTGGAAAAACGTTTTCCGGATGACGTGAATGTGCTCAAGGTGGACGTGCCGCGCGACGCCACGCCGGAGACACCCTGGCAGGTGACGCGGCTGGGAACCCAGCGTTACTATGCGCCTGTCATGCCGAAGCGTCTCTCCTGGGATGAGCCGGGCACTTTTGATTACGAAGAGGTGGCTGATTTGAAGAAAGAACCCGAAGACAGCGATGTGTACGCCCTGCGTGTCAGGCGGGTGGTTTCGGTCACGCCGCTCAGCCTGGATTTCACCTCGCGGGTGGACTTGGGGGAGTTGGAACGGTTTTTGCGCGAGGGGTAGCCCGTCATGCAAAAAACGGAATGCCCGACAGTTCAACTGTCGGGCAGCATCAGCAGCAAGTGACCGGCACTTCCAAAGTGCCGGTCACTTCTTTCACGCAAAGAGCACGTATTCCTGCAGGAACTTCTCCACATCCTTGTAAAAATTGGTGATCGTCTCGGCCTTGCGGAAACCGTGGCCTTCGCCTTCGTACAGCCGGTAGATGTGCGGCACGTTGTTGGCGCGCAGGGCGGCGACGATGCTCTCGGATTGGTCGGGCGGGACGACTTTGTCCTCCGCGCCCTGGAAGACCGCCACGGCATCCCGGATCTTGTCGGCGTGGAAGATGGGCGACCAGGCCCTGAACCGCTCGGCGGCTTCGGGCAATCTGCCGACCAGCGTCGCGTTATAGTCTTCCTCGAATTTGTGGGTGTCCATCTCCAGCGTGAACAGGTTGGAGACGCCGAACAAACACAGCCCGGCTTTGAAAAAGCCCGCATGCCGGATGAGCGCGTTGAGCACGGTGTAGCCGCCCGCGCTGCCGCCCTTGATGACCAGCCGTTTGGGGTCGGCCAGACCCTGATCCACCAGCGCCTGCGCGCCGCCGACCGCGTCCTCCACGTCCAGCAGGCCCCATTTCTGCCGCAGGGCCAGCATGTACGAACGTCCGTAGCCGGTGCTGCCGCGATAGTTGACCTGCAAGACCGCATAGCCCCGGCTGGTGAAGAAGGCCGCGTCGTTGCGGCTGCTGACGTTGTAGCGCGCAAAACGCTGCGAGGTCGGGCCGCCGTGAATGTCGATGACGGCGGGCGGCAGGCCCTCGCCGGTATAGCGCGCCGAAGTGGGCGGATAGTAGAGACCGTGCACGGTCACACCGTCCGGCGCCTGCCAGGTGATGGGACGCGGCGCGGGCAGGTCTTCCGGGGCGAGCGATTCGCTGCCGGAGCGCGCCGCGACGCGCGTCCGCTCCCCGTCCCAGGCGGCGACGCAATCGGGGATTTGCGGGGCGGAGGCCAGGAAGGCCAGTTTTTTCGAGACGGGCGAGGCCGCGATCTGGTCGAGCCAGGTGTAGGGCAGTTCGATCTGTTCCGATTTGGCGGAGGCCACGTCCACCTGCCAGAGGGAGACGAATCCGTTTTCGTTGCGCAGATAAAAGATAGAGGCCGAATCGAATGCCCATGCGTGGGTGCGCCGACCCTGGATCCAGGCCGGCGCGATGAGAGTCCCGCCCTCGAGCAGGATCCGCTTTTCGCCGGATTCCAGGTCGAGCAGGTAGAGCCGGTCCCATTCGCCGTCTTGGGCAATATAACTCAGGGTGCGGCCGTCGGGCGAGAACTCGGGCTGGAAAATGGGCGTCTCGGCGTCTCCCGCGACGAGGGTCACATCGGAGAGCCGCTCATTCCGGATGCGCGCCAGTTGCAGGCGCGTGCCGTCCCAGGGCATTTGGGGGTGATCCCACTCGACCCAGGCGATGCGTTGGCCGTCGGGATGCCAGACGGGCTGCATGTAGAAATCGGCGCCCTGGGCAAGTTTGCGCGGCCAGTCCCGGCCGGCCATGTCCACCAGGGCGAGCACGTCCGTGCGCTCGCAGGTGTGGACGAAGAGCAGGCGCGAGCCGTCCGGTGAGAGGACGGGCGCGGCCGCGTCGCCAAAGGCGGGCGTGACGGGATGCGGGCGTCCGTGCCGCAGCGGGAGCCGGTAGAGCCGCCCGCCGCTGACGAAGACCACCTGCCCGCCGCGCACGGTGAAATCGCCGCCGCCGTAGCCGACTCCCGCCCGGACGGAGAGTTCGTCGGTCAGGTCGCGCGGGGCCTCGTCGCCGGTCTTGGCGACCAGCACGCCGCGCCCGGAACGTCCCTCCAGCCAGACCAGGGTCTGGCCGTCGCTGTCCCATTGTGCGTCTTCCAAACGCAGCCGCAGGCCGAGCATCGTCGGCGTGACCGGGCTGGGCCACATGCCATAGGGGAGAACTTGTTTGTCCATTTGGGTGTTTGATCTCACAATTCTCGTGGTGGTTANNTAGATGTAGGCTTCAAATTTGGCGACCAACTTCTTTTTTGGCTGATAGCCGGTAACGCGCTCACGGACTTCTCCGTCAGTGAAGAGCATCAAAGTGGGGATGCCCATGACGCCGTACCGTGACAGGATGTTTGGGTTCTCGTCGGCGTCGATTTTGACCACTTTTATTTTGCCTTGCCATTCTTCGGCCAATTGGTGGACGATCGGATCGACCATTTTGCAGGGGCCGCACCAGGCGGCAGAAAAGTCCACCAGGACAGGAAGCTCGGAATCGAGCACTTCGTTTTGGAAAGTCGCTTCGGTTACTTGTATTTCAGCCATGAAAGTTTCTCCTAAGATATAAGATAGTCCCTCTTATCAGATGTGTTGAATGGAATTTATGTTGCTGCGTTGACGGATGATTTAGAGCATGATAGAATGCACATCGCTCCGGGCGCGTAGCTCAATTGGCAGAGCAGTGGCCTTTTAAGCCATTGGTTGAGAGTTCGAGTCTCTCCGCGCTCATTGCAGAACCAGACGAATTATAACATTTGCGTAATATCGACCTGCCCCAGTTTTGTACCATTCTTTATATCGGTCCAACCTGCTGGATTTGAGAAAGTTGGATGACGATCGCAACTGCGGCCGGGAGGGGGAACCCAATGCACTGTGCGGTCGATCCATACTATGCCCCGTGCTTCCTTCAGGGAACAGAAGATTTTTCTTGCCAATAGTTCGTCTCCCATTTCCCCATTGAACGATTCAATACGGCCATTCTCCCGCTCGTTTGACTGTGAACGCCAAGCTGTTGTCCGCCGCGCCAGCTCTTATGACGTCGTCAAGCGCTTTGCAAGCATTCCCCACGTACGCTGCACGAGCCATGCCGCGATGAAACCAACGACCAACGCCGCCAGCAAACTGGCGATGATAGCCGTGAAGCCCGTCCTCACACGCTGGGCGGCATATTGACCGGCCAACCCGCCCAGCCAGACCGCGGCAGACATGGTGAGCAGCAGGCCGAGCAGGTCAAACAGGAGACTGTGCGCCACTTTTTCGCGAGTCAGTTGTCCCTGACGGTAAGCGATGAGATGCTGCCTGACCAGTTGCCCGATGGCTATGGTGGTTACGATAAGTAGGATGCTGAGTGAAAGCTGTTGTGCAATGATTGGCATAAAAATCTGGGCTATCAGCATAATTATCACAAACAACAGAAGTATCATTTTCGACTCCTGAAATTATCTGGGATCAAAGTTATGGAGACCAGGCACACCGGACCCCAGACCAATTATGCCGATAATCAAATAGAGCTGGGTGTCTTCGAAATGTTTGAATACTTATAGGGCTAGATTGGGCAGCTCCTCCACGAAAAATCCGATTGCAATTATCATCTCCCGTTGCGATTGGATCAACACTGCCATCACCCACCTGGGCATAAAAATCTTCAATGTAACAATCCTGAACCCATTCAATTACATTTCCAGCCATGTCGTAAGCGCCATAAGGACTGATGCCCTTGGGATAACTCCCTACTGGCATTATCTGCCCGTCATGACACATCTCTCCTTTATTGGAATAGAAACCATAATTAGCATACGAGCAGTCCAACGCTTCGCCCCACGGGTAGGTGCGCCCGTCCGTGCCACGAGCGGCCTTTTCCCACTCGGCTTCGGTCGGCAAGCGTGCGCCGCGCCATTCACAGTAGGTCTTTGCATCCTGCCAACTGAGATACATCACAGGAGATTCGGCGAATCTCTCACCATCAACATAGAGGAGTTGCAAGGCTCTTGTTTCTCGTTCCAGCGGGGCGCAAACACCGGCATCCACGCAGGT
>JAADGN010000084.1 GCA_013152325.1 Chloroflexota bacterium | reverse complement strand
TCGCCGCGCGTCAGCGCCAGCAGCGTCTCGGTCAGCAATTTGTTGACCGGCGCGGGCACGCCTGCTTTCTCCCCCGCGCGCACGACCGCGCCGTTCAGGTAGTCCACTTCAGACTTGCCGCGACCGGAATGCAGGTCAATGTGGAAGGAGGGCATCTTGCCGCCGCGCCCGCCGCCCAGTTTCCGCGCCGCCAACGGACGCAGGAAAGCCGGTCCGCGGGCAATGGCCGCCAGGGCGCGCACCGGCGTGCCGGGCAGATCCACCACGCGGATGCCCTGCGCGTCCATGACGGCCAGCGCCTCGCGCAGCATGCGCATCTCGAATTTGTACAGATCGGCGCGCGCAAAGATCTCCGCCGGAGACATGTCCAAAATGGCGGCGGCGGCATTCGCGACCAAATTGGTGAGCATTTTCGACCACTTCATGTCGGCGGCGCGCGGGTAGTGGCGAGCGTTGAGATAAGCCCCGTTCAGCGCGGCGGCCAGCCGCCCGGATAACGGGTGTCCCTTCGCCACGCCGACGCCGCGCAGCTTTTCCAGCACAATGTCGCCTGCGGCGCGCCGTCCAATCGCCGAAGTCACCGTGCCGTAGATCACCTTGTCCTCGCCGAGCGCAGCCGCGATGGCGGGTTCGTTGTCCACGCCGTTCTGCAAACACAAAACGGGCGGCATCTTCCCTGCAAGCGGCTTGACTCCCTCCAGCGCGGCGGCCGTATCGTAGGATTTCAGCGCAAAGAGCGCCACGTCGAAGGGACCGTAGGCCAGCGCCTCGTCCAAAGACGCCGCGAAGACAACCGCCGAGGGCGGGATGAGATCGGCTTCCTTCGTTTTGCGACGGGCGTCGAGCGTCAAGTCCAGCCGCAAACCGCGCCCGCGCAGTTCATCAGCCACATCGGGGCGTTCCACGAAGACGACCTCGTGCCCGTCCAATACCAAACTGCCGCCGATATAAGTCCCGATAGCCCCCGCGCCGAACGCCAAAACCTTGAGGGGTTGACTATTCATGGTCATCCTTCCAATGAGCGCGGTCGTTCAGACCGACGATATACCAGCGATGCCGCTCCGGAAAATACATTACCGTCGCAAAAGCCGTATTGCGAAAACGAAAATGCGCCCCCTGGTAATTGGCCTGCGGCGTTACGCCGATGACGGCTTTCATCACCTGGTTGAGCAGGCCGCCGTGCGAAACGACCAGGTAACGCCCCGGCTCGCGCGAGAGCAATCCGTGCAACGCGCGGCCGGCCCGCAAAAAGAGCGTCCAATCGCCCTCGCCATCGCCGCCAACCGCTTCGTAGGGGTTCCTGAATTCCGACTGAGGAAAAAGTCTGTGCGCTTCTTCCCGCGACAGCCCGGCCATATCCCCGTTGTGCCGCTCCATCCAGATGGGGGCAAACTCCAGCGGGACGCCCAACGCCCCGGCGACGATCTCCGCCGTTTCACGCGCGCGGCTGAGCGGACTGGCAATCGCCTGGTCAAACGTCACCCCCTCCGCCAGCCAACGTTCGGCCAGCGCGTGCGCCTGGGCGCGTCCGCGCCCGGTCAACGGGAAATCGGACTGTCCCTGGAAATACCCTTCGGCATTGCCCACCGATTCGCCGTGCCGCAGAAAAACAATATGATATATGGTTTCGGAATTTTGTGACATAAGTGGGATATTTTACCACTTACCCGTTATCCCGAAGGACAACGGCGCATCACGAGGCAACCATTTGAAAAACTCCAACAGCCGCTTCCTGGCCTCGAAACACGACTGAAGGCGTGGCTACAAAAACAAACCCGTGTTCCAACCTTTTTCGTGCGCCCGCATCACAAGCGGACCCCGTGCCGGTCTGCCACGATGTCGAGCGTCCGCGCCGCCTCGGTGTTTTTCCGTTCGTCGTCCCAGCCGAGGGCGTCGCCGAGGATATCGGCCAATTCGTCCACCCGTTCGCGGGTCAACAGGCCGAGCATGGCAATGTTCGAACGCCGCAGCAGCAAATCGTCGAGGTGGACAATCTTTTCCTGGCGAGCCAGATAAAACACCTCGCGGCGGCTGAAATCCGGCAGTGATCGAAGCGGCTCGTCAGGCTGTTTAGCCACAAACATGGCGATCTTTTCCGCGCGTGTGCCGTACCGGTCGTACAACATGTCGAGACGCTCATAAGGCATCGTCGTCCAGGCGCGGAGACCTTCAAACGCACGCTTCCGCTCTTCGGGCGTACGCGGATACCCGCGTCCGCCGCCGATCGGCAGGGATTTGGTATCCTTTTGGCGCGTCAGGCCAAGATAGGCCAGCGCCTTGTCGGTCACCTGCTCGGCAAAGGCGCGGAACGTGGTCCACTTGCCGCCCACCAGCGAGTAGATCGGGTAGTTCTGCCCCGTCCAGACGCCGCTGACCACATTGATCTTGTGGTCGCGCGTGATCTGGCCGGTCGTCCTGGCCTTGCTGTATGCCAGCGGACGCACGCCGGAAAAGCGGAACACGATTTGCTCACGCGTGACTTTAATGTCCGGGAAGACGCGCGCGACCATCCCAATGAAGTAATCCACTTCTTCCTCGGTGCAGCGCGCATCGTCCGGGTCGTCAACCGGCAGATCCGACGTGCCAACCAGGACTTTGTCGAGGAACGGGAAAATGAGCACGATGCGCCCATCCTTGTTCTCGAAGAAAAACTCGTGCCCGCCAATCGCCTCCCGCAATTCGGGGTGATCGAGAACCAGGTGCGAGCCTTTGGTCCCGCCGATAAAACGGGTGGACAGGCCCAGGCTCCGGTTGACAAAGTCAATCCACGGGCCGGCCGCGTTGATGAACAGGCGCGGTCTCACGTCGAAGGTTTCCCCGGTCTCTTCGTCCCGCAGCGTGACCCAGTTCATTTTGCCGCCCACCATGCTGACGTAATTCAGCGCCCGCGCGTCGGGATTGTCCGCTTCGGCATCCAGGATGAGTTCGAGCCCCAGACGTTCCGGCTCCAGGATCGCGCCGTCGTAGTAGGTGGCCGCATAACGGATTTCCGGATTCAGGCGCGGGAACTCCGCGAGCGCTTTTTCGCGTCCGACCATGCGATGCCGGGGAACAGCGCCCTGCTTGCCGGTGAAGGCATCGTAAAGCATCAGGCCGATCTTGATGACCAGCGCGCCGCGCTCGGAAGGACGGTCGAGCAAATTGAAAAATTTGAGCGGCGCATTGAGCAGGCCGGAGAAAATCTTAAAGATCGGGATGGTGGTGGGCAGCGGGCGGACGATGTGCGGCGCGTTCTCCAGCAGCCGGTTGCGCTCCCGGACGGCCTCGCGCACGAGGCGGAACTCGCCGTTTTCGAGGTAACGGATGCCGCCATGCGCCATGTGCGAGGAGGCCGCACTCGCGCCGGAAACGAAGTCGGCGCGGTCGACGAGGAGGACGTTCACGCCGTTGAGGGCAAGATCACGGAAGGTGCCAATGCCGTTGATGCCCGCCCCGACGATGAGGACATCGATGTCGGGGTTTTGTTTGAGGGAAGAGATAATTTCGTTTCGCGTCATAAGCATCCCTGAGATTTGGAGGGTTGGGGTTTAGCCCTTAGACTTCAGAAAATCGGAAACCCGACGCCCAAATCTTGCGTCTATTCAACCCAATCGAATGTGCGCGTGACGGCTTTCTTCCAGCCTGCATAAAGTGTATCACGCCTGGCGGCATCCATTTGCGGCCGCCATTCCTTGTCGCAGCCCCAGTTGGCGCGTAATTCGTCGAAACCCGCCCAAAAGCCGACCGCCAGCCCCGCCGCGTAGGCTGCGCCGAGGGCGGTCGTCTCAGCCACCATCGGGCGGATGACGGGGACGTCCAGCAGATCGGCCTGGAATTGCATCAGCAGCTCGTTGAAGACCATGCCGCCGTCCACCTTGAGCGCGGTCAATGTGACGCCGGAGTCCTTCTCCATCGCGTCCAGCACTTCGCGGGTCTGGAAGGCGGTCGCTTCGAGGGCGGCGCGGGCGATGTGACCCTTGTTGACGTAGCGCGTCAGGCCGACGATCACCCCGCGCGCGTCGCTGCGCCAGTAGGGAGCGAAGAGTCCGCTAAAAGCCGGGACGAAGTAAATCCCGCCGTTGTCTGCGACGGTTTCGGCGAGGGCTTCCACATCGGACGATTGTTCGATCATCCCCAAATTGTCGCGCAGCCACTGGACGAGCGCGCCGGTGATGGCAATCGAACCCTCCAGCGCATAGACGGCGGGCTGGCCGCCGATCTTGTATCCCAGCGTGGTGAGCAGCCCCGACTTCGACGGCACAGGTTTCTCGCCGGTATTGAGCAGCATAAAGCAGCCCGTGCCGTAGGTGTTCTTGGCTTCGCCGGGCGTGAAGCAGGTCTGCCCGAAGAGGGCGGCCTGCTGGTCGCCCAGGTCGCCCGCCACCGGGATGCCCGCAAAATCGCCGCGCGCCGCGCCATACACCTCCGACGAAGAGCGGATCTCGGGCAGCATGGCACGCGGGATGCCGAGCAGCGCCAGGGTTCCGTCGTCCCAATCCAGCGTGTGCAAATCCATCAGGAGCGTGCGCGAGGCGTTGGTCACATCCGTGACGTGCCGACCGGTCAGGTTCCAGATGACCCAGGTATCCATGTTGCCAAAGAGCAGATCGCCGCGCGCCGCACTTTCCCGCGCGCCGTCCACGTTGTCAAGAATCCATTTGATCTTCGGGCCGGAGAAGTAGGTCGCCAGCGGAAGGCCGGTTTTGGCACGCAGCCTGTCCTGGCCGCCATCTTCCGCCAATTCGTCGCAGAGCTCATCCGTGCGAGTATCCTGCCAGACAATGGCATTGTAAACGGGCTGGCCGGTCGCCTTGTCCCAAACGACGGTCGTCTCACGCTGGTTGGTGACGCCAATCGCAGCGATGTCGCGCGGATCAATACCACCCTTTTGCAGCGCGCCGCGCATCACATCCTGCGTGCGCGCCCAAATCTCCAGCGCATCATGCTCCACCCAGCCAGGTTTGGGGTAAATTTGCCGGTGCTCCCTTTGGTCGACAGCGGCGATGGAGCCGCGATGATCGAAAACGATAAAGCGGGTGCTGGTGGTTCCCTGGTCAATGGCAGCGACATATTTTGGCATGGGGTTTTCCTCTTATCACGAATATCACGAACAACACGAATAACACGAATTTAACGAATAGGGACGAATAAGAGTTCAATTGACGATTCTGACATACTCGACACGTTGCGAACCGAAGTTGATCAAAACGCCAAGTCGAATATTGGTTGCTCGAAGATACGAAAGTAACTGCTGTTTAAAAAGGTCATTCAGACCGGCCACAGCCTTGAGTTCAAGAATGATTTTGTTATCAACCACTAAGTCAAGGTGATAAGTTCCCAACGACTGCCCCTTATAAACAACCTCAATAATTTTTTGCTTTTCAAAAGGGATAGCCCGCTTCTCCAGTTCGAAAACCAATGCTCGTTCATAAATTTTTTCAGTAAAACCAGGCCCCAATTGGTTATGCACTTCGAAGACTGCTTCCATCACGCGATATGACAAATCAGAATACAACACTTTTCCGCCAACACGTTTTTTAGCTTTATTCGCGCCATTCGGATCATTCGTCGCCATTCGTGATCCTCTCCATTCGCGCCATTCGGGTCATTCGTCGCCATTCGTGATCCTCTCCATTCGCGCCATTCGGGTCATTCGTCACCATTCGTGATGCTCCAGTTGCGCGCGCCGGAAAGGAACGCCTTGCCCGGCATGGGTTTCTTCCCCGCCGGTTGGACGACTTCGAGGATGAGAATCCCCTCCCCGGCGCCGACGGCGGGGCGTCCCGCGACGACAATCCTGCTCCCGACTCCCGGACTCTTCCCCTCGCCGACGCTCGCCCGGTGCACTTTCAGCAGCGCGCCGTTCCATTCGAAGAACGTCCCCGGCCAGGGATTGAAAGCGCGCACGCGCCGCGCCAGGTCGGCGGCGGGCTGGGAGAAATCCAGGCGGCCATCTTCCTTTTTGAGCATCGGGGCATAGGTCGCCCGCTCGTCATCTTGCGGCTGAGGGACAATTTCCCCGCTCAGGTAACCCGGCAGCGTCTCGATGAGCAGATCTGCGCCGAGGGGAGCCATTTTTTCAAAGAGTGTACCCGCCGTGTCGTCCGGCGCGATGGGAACAGCCCGTTGAGAAAGCGTCGGGCCGGTATCCACACCAGCGTCCATCTTCATGATCGTAATGCCGGTCTCCGCATCGCCGGCCAGAATGGCGGCCTGGATGGGCGCCGCGCCGCGCCAGCGCGGCAACAGCGACCCGTGGACGTTGATACAGCCCAAGGGGGGCAGGTCGAGCACGTCCGGGCGCAGGATCTGCCCGTAAGCGGCGACCACGATCAGGTCCGGGGCGAAGCGGCGCAGTTGTTCCATCGCCTCCGGTTCCCGCAGCCGGCGCGGCTGGACGACGGGCAGACCAAGTTCGTCCGCCAGGATCTTCACCGGCGGCGGCATCAATTTGCGTCCGCGCCCGGATGGACGGTCCGGCTGGGTCACGACGCCGACGACCGGGTAATTTTCATGCAAGGCGCGCAGGGTCGGCACGGCGAAATCCGGCGAGCCCATAAAGACGATACGCGGGGAGGTTGTCATGCGATGATTCTAGCACATCCACACAAATTTTGTTCCGGTAGTACCATAGCACGGCTGGATAAATTTGCCTTTTGCCGGTATTAGTTGTACAATTATTCCACGATATATATGGTTTTCAAACCCTTCAGGAGGCTCCACGAATGACCGAACAACCCGTAACCCCCGAAATTACCAGCGACGATAAGCTGTGGGCTGCGCTCGGATATCCCATTGTTATAGTCGCCATTATCGTGCTACTTATGGAAGAGAAGAAAGACCGCCCATTCATCAAATTCCATGCCATACAATCGATTGCAGCCAATGTTGCGTTCTTCATCATCGGCACCGTTCTCTCTCTGGTCACACTGGGCTTCGGCGGCCTCTGCGTGCCGGTGCTCTGGCTGGTTTTCTTCTACTGGGCTTACAAGGCCTACGAAGGCGAGTACGTCGAGATCCCGCTCGTCACCAACTTCATCAAAAACCAGGGCTGGGTATAACCCGCCAGGTGCAAACAGAAAAAGTCTGCACATCGTGCAGACTTTTTTATTGCAACTTTCCGGGCGGCAAAACGTAAAACAACATAGATGAATGCAAATGAGACAAGGAGAATACAGCGATGAATAATTACACAACAAGTCCTTCCAGCCAGAAACCGGAGCTGGTCACAATTATTGCGATCATGACGCTGGCAAATGGCATCATCAACATCCTGTGGGGACTGGGCGTCACCACGGCCGTTGTCCTGGGTACGCTGTTCATCGGTATCATCTGTGCGCCGTTCACCATCCTGCCAACCATTTTGGGCATCTTCGAAGTGATCTATGCCTCGAAACTGCTTTCCGACCCGCCGCAGCCCATACGGCCATCACAATCGATTGCCATCCTGGAGATCGTCGCTGTCATAACCGGCAATGTGCTCTCGCTGATCGTTGGCATCCTGGTATTGGTCTTTTACAATGACTCGACCGTTAAACGCTACTTCGCCGAGATCAACGGACGGGTTGGGCCGGTCGAGCCGCCTGTTGGACCGACCCCGGTCACACAGCCTGAACCCGCCACGCCAAAAGAAGCCGCCCCAAAACCCGGGCGCGCCCAAAAAGCTGCCAAGCCCAAATCTGAAGCAGCGAAAAAGCCTGCAAAGCCCAAACAGGCGAAAAAGCCCGCGAAGGCAAAGACCGCACAACCCAAAGAGGAAAAACCTGCAAAGCCGGAAACAAAGAAAAAAGGACGTTCTACCTCTTGACTTCTCATCCCCTCCCCCGTAGAATGTGAGTGACAATTCAAGTGGCAGCAGGGAAGAGACCCAAAGCACGTAGGGCACCGAAGGGGCAAGTCTTGAACTGGCAAGTTCAGGCGAAACTCTCAGGTAAAAGGACCCGTTGCCTATAAAATCTCTGGAAAGTCCCACTCGTGGGACACCGACGGGGCAAGTGCCTTGACTTCGCTCGGCACGAATCTCTCAGGTCTACGACAGAGGACGCACACTATTTTTTCGTGCGTCCTCTATTAATTTAAACCGCCAAAGCGCCAAGCAAAAGAAAAAGTAGAAGGAGACAAACCATGAACATACCCAGCGACCTGAAATACACAAAATCCGACGAATGGGTCAACCCCAGCGACGGCAAGATGGGTCTGACCGATTACGCTCAGGGACAACTCTCTGACATCGTCTTTGTCGAGGTGCTCGTTTCTGTGGACGACACGATCTCAGCCGGTGACGCGATCGCGTCCGTCGAATCGGTCAAGGCTGCCGCCGAGATCTACGCGCCGGTGGGCGGCAAAGTCATCGCCGTCAACGAAGACCTGGCCGACGCTCCCGAAACGATGAACAGCGACCCCTTCGGCGCAGGCTGGCTCGTGCAGGTCGAGATCAGTGAAGAAGGCGATCTGATGGACGCCGCTGCGTACGAAAAGTATTGCGAAGAAAGAGAGTAACAAGTTAGAGAAACGGGCAATGAGAAAGTGAGAAAAAGCTCTTTTCTTCGCACTCATTACTCCTTATCTTCCGAAGGAAAACCATGACCTATATCCCCCACTCCCTCCAAGAGCGGGATGCGATGCTCGCGACCATCGGCGTCAAGAAAATCGAAGACCTTTTCGAAGCCGTCCCCGCCGCGCACCGTTTTCCCGCTTTGAACCTGCCGCCCGCGCTCAGCGAGATGGAAGCCGCAGCCGAGCTGCAGGAACTCGCGCTGGCCAATGAGACCACACAAGACCTGGTCTCTTTCCTCGGAGCGGGCGTCTATAACCATTACATCCCTGCGGCCATAGACCACATCCTGAGCCGCGGCGAATTCTACACCGCCTACACCCCCTACCAACCGGAAATTTCACAAGGCACGCTGCAGGCCATCTTTGAATATCAATCCATGATGTCGGAATTGACCGGCATGGAAGTCAGCAACGCCTCGCACTACGACGGCGCAACCGCCCTGGCCGAGGCTGTCATCATGGCTGTCGCGCAGTTTCGCGGCAAGCGCAAGAAAATCGTCACCTCGCCCGGCGTCCATCCGCAATACCGCGCCACCACGCACACGTACATCCAACACGGCGAGCTGCAACTCGTCGGCGCGGAACTGGACCCCTCGTCCGGGCCGGAAGCGCTGATACCGCTGATCGACGAGAACACTGCGCTGGTCGCCGTCCAATACCCGGATTTCTTCGGGCGCATCTACGATTACACCCAACTGGCCGAAGCCGCCCACGCCGCAGGCGCGCTCTTTGCCGTCGCGGCCAACCCAACCGCCCTGGGATTGCTCAAACCGCCGGGCGAGATGGGCGCGGACATCGTCGTCGGTGAAGGGCAGCCGCTCGGCATCCCGCTTTCGTATGGCGGGCCCTATCTGGGCTTCTTCACCACGCGCAAGAAATTCGTCCGCAAGATGGCCGGGCGCCTGGTTGGCGAGAGCACAGACTCGCGCGGCCAACGCGCCTTCGTGCTCACGCTGACCCCGCGCGAACAACACATCAAACGCGAGCGCGCCACATCCAACATCTGCTCCAACCAGGGACTGATGGCGCTGGCCGCCAGCGTGTACATGAGCCTGCTCGGGCAAACCGGCCTGCGCCAGGTAGCCGAACTCTGCTACCACAAAGCGCATTACGCCGCCGAACAGGTCGCCAAAATTCCCGGCTACTCGCTCTGCTACGACGAGCCTTTCTTCCACGAGTTCACCGTCTGCTGCCCGAAACCGGTCGCAGAGATCAACGAGCACCTGCTCGAACACGGCATCATCGGCGGTTACGATCTGGGGCAGGATTACCCCGACATGCAAAACCACATGCTGATCGCCGTGACCGAAATGAACGCCAAGGAAGAAATCGACGCGCTGGCAGCCGTCCTCGCGGAGGTGAGCCATGACTGACTTCAAATTGCAGGGACAGCCCAAAGTGGTCGAGCCAACCATCTACGAACTCTCCACCCCCGGACGGACCGGCGTCACTTTCCCGGACCCGGACGTGCCGCGCGCCCAATTGCCCGACTCCATGCTGCGGGGCAGACTCCCGCTCCCCGAACTGAGCGAAGCGGACGTCATCCGGCACTTCGTCAAGCTCTCGACATTCAACTACAGCGTGGACAGCGGCTTCTATCCGCTCGGCTCATGCACGATGAAGTACAACCCCAAGATCAACGAAGATGCCGCTCGCCTGCCCGGCTTTACAAGGCTGCATCCCCTGCAGCCAATCGAAACCACACAGGGCGCGCTGGTGTTGATGTACCAATTGCAAGAATGGCTGAAAGAGATCAGCGGCTTCGACGCCGTCAGCCTGCAGCCTGCGGCCGGCGCACACGGCGAACTGACCGGCGTACTCATCATGCGCGCCTACCACATCCACCGCGGCGACGACAAACGCACCAAGATGCTCATCCCCGATTCGGCGCACGGAACCAATCCGGCTTCTTCGGCCATGAGCGGCCTGCAAGTTGTGCAGATCCCATCGGACGAACGCGGCAACGTCGGCCTGGACGCCCTCAGGGCCGCCTGCGACGAAACCACCATCGGCATGATGCTGACCAACCCCAACACGCTGGGCCTGTTCGATGAACACGTCGAGGAAATTTCAAAGATCGTACACGAGGCCGGCGGCCTGATGTACGGCGACGGCGCCAACCTGAACGCGCTCATGGGCATTGCCAAGATGCGCGACCTGGGATTCGACGTGATGCACTTCAACCTGCACAAAACCTTCTCCACGCCGCACGGCGGCGGCGGCCCCGGCTCCGGCCCGGTCGGCGTGACAGCAGAATTGGCCGACTTCCTGCCCGCCCCCATCGTGGACATCGTCGAAGAGGGCAATGAAGACCTGCCGCCGCTCTTCGGCCTGGTCTCCCCGGCCAAAACGATCGGGCGCGTAAAATCCTTCCACGGACATTTTGGCGTGCTGGTGCGCGCTTTCACCTACATCGCCATGCACGGCGCAGACGGCCTGCGCAAAGTCTCGGAATACGCGGTGCTGAACGCCAATTACCTGCTGGCGCGCCTGCGCGATGCGTATACCGTGCCGTATGACCGCACCTGCATGCACGAATTTGTGGCCGAAGGCCGCTTCGCAGACGCGCCCGGCATCCACGCGCTGGACATCGCCAAACGCCTGATGGACTATGGCTTCCACCCGCCGACGAACTACTTCCCGCTCATCGTCCACGAGGCGTTGATGATCGAGCCGACCGAAACGGAGAACAAGGACACGCTGGACGCCTTCGTCGAGGCCATGCTCAAGATCGCCGACGAAGCCCGCTCCGCCCCAGACCTGCTGCACGCCGCGCCGCAAAAGACGCCCTTCGGCAGACTCGACGAGGTCAAGGCCGCCAAAGAGTTGATCCTGTGCTGCTGGCTGCCGGAAGATTACGGGAATCAGTAATCAGCGAGCAGGATTCACGAACCAGCAACCAGCAAAGCTTCCGAAGCCCCGAAGACTTCGGAAGTCTTTGTATAAATATCCGTCACAATAGCATTATCGACCAAACAGGAGAATTTCTATGTCGATTACAGAAACCGTACGCAAGAAAATACTTGCCTTCCAGCAAAACGAGATCACTGAGCATCATATCTACAAACGTCTGGCAAAAACGATCAAAGACCCCGAAAACGCCCGCATTCTCGAAAAAATCGCGGATGATGAACTCCGTCATTATCGCGGCTGGAAGGAATACAGCGGTCAGGAAGTCAGCCCTGATTGGGTCTCGATGTGGTTTTATTACCTGATCAGCCGCATCTTTGGCTTCACCTTCGGCATCAAACTTATGGAACGCGGTGAAGAAGCGGCTCAAGCCAATTACGAAGCTCTCTCGGCGGATATCCCCGAAGCAGCGACCTTCATGCAGGAAGAAAACGAGCATGAAGAACAACTGATCGCCATGCTGGACGAAGAACGCCTGCAATATGCCGGCTCTGTTGTATTGGGGCTTAATGATGCCCTGGTCGAGTTGACCGGCGCGCTGGCAGGACTAACCCTCGCTCTGCAAAACGTCAAGCTGATCGCTCTCACAGGCTTGATCACCGGCATTGCCGCGTCGCTCTCGATGGCGGCATCCGAATATCTCGCGACACGCTCCGAAGAGACCGAGAAACACCCTGTCCGCGCGGCGATTTACACCGGCATCGCGTATATTTTCACCGTAACAGTTCTGATCCTGCCCTACCTGCTCTTCGAGAACTACTACCTCGATCTGGCGCTGGCGTTGACTTCGGGTGTGATTATCATCGCCATCTTCAATTACTACATCTCTGTTGCCAAAGATGAACCCTTCCGCGCCCGTTTCATGGAAATGACCGGATTGAGTCTCAGCGTGGCGGCATTCAGTTTTATCATCGGTTATTTCATCCGCTCGTTTTTGGGAATCGACGTATAGAAAAGTTGCACAACACAAAAAGCTCGGATGGGAAACATCCGAGCTTTTTGTGTTGCCTGATCATTCTCCGTTCAAGGAGCCACCATCCACAACCTTACATTCGTGATCTCGCAGCGTGTCCCAAAATCCTTGTTGGTTCCAGATATCATGCTGTACAGGATAAATCCGGGGGTTCTGAGCTTATCTTTGAACAGCGTATATTCGCCAATAAACGCGCCGTCCACCAAAACGTAGGCACGATCTTCGTTGACGATCAACGTCATGGTAGCTTCGGCAGGATTTCCAAAATCCACCGTACCCGGCCCTTTGGTTTTCCCCATGCGTCCACAGCGATTTGTACTGCTGTCACAGTATGTCATCACAATTGAATCATTCGTGAGCAAAGCCGTATACTTGCTGCCGTTATCCTGAATACGATACCCAAAGCCGCATCCTGAATACTCAGGGTAATGAACCGGGATGGCGCTTTCCCATCGAATATCCGCCCAAACCACAAAGTTCAGAACGTCACGTTTGTTATATCCTGTCGCGTTAAAGCCAAGGTAATTCATCTTGGCCATTTCTTGATAGTAATCATCCAGGGTTTTCAAAACCCCTTCCGTTGAGGTTAGATACCCCCGGTCGTTGTAAGCCTGAATGTTATCCAGCACTTCTTGATACGCCTGGGTGGCAGCTACATTTGGTGTAGCCGTCGGTATGGGTGTGGCCGTTGGCTTCGGCGTTTTGGTCGGTGCTCGAGTATTAACAGGAACGGACGTAGAGGCGACTGCAGGCGTTGCCGGGCTCGTCCCGATTGAGACGATACTGCAAGCCAGTGACATCGCCACCGCCAAAACAACAAAAATCCACAAAACAGATAAACGTTCGGGCCCTCTCATCTTCTCCGCCTTTCGGTTCCCAGATGTCCGAGATCACAACGTGCTCTACCACAATAGTACATGTTTCCAGACGATATTTCAAGCTGGAACACATCACCAGATTCCTGGCAAGCGTTTTGTCGCTTGTGAATACCGCTCCCATGTATTTGCCATAGACAGACAGCGCCGGTATAATAGGCGTTAACCAACCATATTTATCCGTTATAAGGAGATGATCATGACTGCAAAAGTAGGGCAAAAAGCCCCCGATTTCGAAATGCCCGCCTATTACCAGGGCGATTTCACCACCGTCAAATTATCAGATTACGCCGGCAAGTGGCTGCTGCTTTTCTTCTATCCGGGTGATTTCACGTTCGTCTGAACGACCGAAGTGTCGGCGGTCGCCGACAAATATGACCAACTCCAGAAACTGGGCGTTGAAGTCATCTCCGTCAGCGTGGACAGCAAATTCGTCCACAAGATGTGGAACGACAAGGAACTTTCGAAGATGGTGGAGGGCGGCATCCCCTTCCACATGGCAACCGATGCGGCTGGCAAGGTTGGCAGCGAGTACGGCGTCTATGACGAGGCCGCCGGCATCGAGTTGCGCGGCCGCTTCATCATTGATCCCGACGGCGTGCTCCAAACCATGGAAGTGCTCCCACCCCCCGTTGGCCGCAGCATGGAAGAGACCATCCGCCAGATCCAGGCCGTCCAACACGTGCGCGCCACCGAAGGCAAGGAAGCCACCCCCGCCAGTTGGATCCCCGGCAAGATCACACTGACCCCCGGCCCCGAGTTGGTCGGCAAGGTCTGCGACGTTTGGAAACCATAGGGTATTCCCAACCACCTCACTGCCCGACAGCAACCTGTCGGGCAGTTTTATTTTGCCTATGATAAACTTGCTTTTATGAAGATATTGGCAGTGGACATCGGCACCGGCACACAAGACATCTTCCTGTACGATTCCCAACTGGACATCGAAAACGGATTCAAGCTGGTCTTGCCCTCGCCCACCATGATGGTCAATCGGCGCATCAAGCAGGCGACTCAAACGCAAGTCCCCGTCCTGCTGACCGGCGTGACGATGGGCGGCGGCCCCAGCAGTTGGGCCGTTAAAGACCATCTCAAGGCCGGTCTCCCCGTTTACGCCACGCCAAGCGCGGCCAAAACCCTGGATGACGACCTGCAGCGAGTGCAGGCGATGGGCATTCGCATCGTCTCGGATGACGAAGCCAGCGGGCTGCCGCCCACCGTCCTCCGTCTGGAGCTGCGCGACTTCGACTTCCCGGCCATCGCCGAGACCTTCGCCCGCTTTGGCATCTCGCTCGACGATTTGGACGCGGT
>JAADGN010000106.1 GCA_013152325.1 Chloroflexota bacterium | reverse complement strand
TCCTTGCGTATATAATGGCTTATTTGTCAATGACAGGCGGTAAAGGCAGCATTGGCGCCTATTTAGTTAGTGGGTATGCACTTGCGATGCTTTTGAATGTGATATTCCCTCACTTGCTTGCAACGCTTGTTATGCGGCGGTATGCTCCAGGCACAGCAACGGCGATAGTTTTAAATCTTCCCATCACCTTCATGCTGCTCTATCAAGGGTTGGAAGCGAATTTCATCGATATATCTGTATTTGTTTATGTTGGAGTTGGACCTCTTGTGGTTGTCGGAATATTATTTTTTATCCCCGGACTTTTTTTCATGGGCAGAAGGTGGTTAAAGCCTTAAAACCTGTCCGGAAAATGCGTAGTAGCGACTTTTAGTCGCTGTTTGACGGCTGAAGCCGTTACTACAAAAGAATTTTCGGATAGATACTAAAGAAAGCTAACAAATCGATCAACCTGCTTTTTCCGCTGCGTGAAAAAAGCAGGTTGATCGGACGTTAGCCACCTTTTACGAAGAAGCAGACGGTCTTGAAAAAAACAGCACCCTTTGTAATGCAGTATCAAAGGCAGGTAATGTATGACTACTTGCGTCAACCTCGCATCAAGCTGATCCGTCTGCGGCGGCGCGGAAATTGCAAATTGGGGCTACAATCACATTGTCTTGGCAAATTGTCTTGGATGGAAGACCCGCCGGCCGTCTTTCTGTTGTGAGGTGAGCAAATGAAAAGAAGTCCTGCACTCGTAGTCGCATTATCATTGCTTGTACTTGGATCGGCTTGCTCAATTGGCGCGCCGCCTGCGTCCGTCCAGACAGCAAAGCCCTCTCCTGCAGGCCAGAATCCTTGCGGCGATGGGGTGTGCGGTCCCGCCGAGCGAGCCGATCCCAATCTCTGTCCGGCCGACTGTGCGGACACAGCGCCGCCGCTCGCCGTCGCTGAAACTGCGGCCATTTCCACGCCGGCCCAAACAACCGAAGCGCTGCCTGACGAACTGGTCTTCATACCTGATCCGGGAATCCGCATCGACATGGCATCCCAGCCGGCGCCGATCGTGGCGGCGGATGGCGCGATCTATGTCTTCTATACCGCTCGCAGCGCCCTGCCCAATGAACCGAACTCGGATGCGGTCGCCCGTTCGACAGACGGGCTGACTTTTACCGAGCTGGGGCTGGATCCAAACAGCGTTCCGGTCATAAATCCTTTTGCCACACTGTTGCCGAATGGCGTTTGGCGGCTTTATGACTTCGACATGGACACCGGGACGATGACCAGCCGCAGTTCACAAGACGGGATCCATTTTGTGCCGGACGAAGGGGTGCGTTACACCGCTCCCGCGGAACACTTGCCCATCGGCGTCCGGGATTTTTACGTTAATTCGTCGGGAGATGTCATTCTCCTCTACGTGGCCCCCATCGGGATTGACAGCCCTGACCACCACATTCGCCGAGCGGTGTCCACGGATGGCGGAGACACGTTCGTATTCCACAGTGACAATGTTCTTGGAGACCGGGGAGGCGGCGAACTCCACACACACCTTGACCCAAAGTTTGTCGAATTGCCGGTCGGCGGTGTGCGCTTGATCACCATGGTGCAGGGGAACGTGCCCATCCCCGGACAGCTTGCCTGTTGTAAAATATACAGCTTCACCAGCGCCGATGGGTATACTTTCACGCAGGACCCGGGTGTCCGTTTGCAGACGAGCGACTTCACCGACATTACCGTGTGGTCGTTGAACGATCCTTGGGTCATCCTTCTTCCGGACGGCCGCTTTCGCATGTATGTGGCAGCGCTGGTGGACGACGGCTCCAAAAGCGAACCGTTTTGGGCCATTCTTAGTGCAACAACGCCATGAATGACTTGAAATCGCATATCGTCGTATAGTTGACCGAAAGTCCGCATGATCCCCCAGGGTCTCCCGACCCGGGGGCGCACCTGACCGAAGGTCTCCAAAAACGCGCACCAGACCGGCGGGGAGACCTGACGGTCAGCGCCCCGGCGCCGGTCGGGAGACCGTGCGCCATCCCGGGTCCGAGGTGACCGGCAGCGCTCACGACATCGATTCTTCGTCCGCGATGATGGTCAGGAACGTCTCCACCACTTGCGGGTCGAAGTGATTGCCGGCCCCCTCGCGGATATATGCCAGCACCTTCTCTTCCGGCCAGGCATCACGGTAAGGCCGGTCTGACCTGAGCGCGTCCCACGCGTCCACCACCGCAAAGATGCGCGCCGCCAAAGGAATTTCCTCGCCTTGCAGCCCCTGGGGATATCCTGTGCCGTCCCATTTTTCGTGATGGCAATAGGGTATCTCCAGGGCCGGGCGCAGGTATTCGATGGGGGAGAGCATCTCGTAGGCGTACTGCGGATGGCTGCGCATGATCACCCACTCTTCGTCGGTGAGCTTGTCGGGCTTGAGCAGGATGTGATCGGGCACGCCCAGTTTGCCCATGTCGTGCAGCAGCGCGCCGCGGCGCATGTGCACCAACTGCTCGTCGCGGAGGCCCATCACCTGCGCCAGCCGCAGGGTCAGTTCGGTGACCCGCCGGGTGTGGCCTTCGGTCTCCCTGTCGCGCAGATCCATCGCCCGTGACCAGCCCTCGATGGTGGCGTCGTAGGCCATGCGCAGTTCGACGTTGGATTGTTCCATGTCGTGGAAAAGCTGGGCGTTCTCGACGGCGATGGCAGCCTGGCCGGCCAGCGCTTCCAGGAAATCCACCCATTCCCCGTCGGTGGTGAGCCGGGTGCGGTGGAAGGTTTCCAACACGCCCAGCACCCGCCCTTTGGCGATCATCGGGACGGCACAATAGGCCACGAAATTATCGTCGCGGAGCACCTGCTTGCGCACGGAATCTTCAGCTTGAGAAAAGTCGGTAATGTTCAGGACGCGGCGTTCCAGCGCGGCGCGACCGGCGTACCCCTCGCCCAGACGCAGGCGGGAACGTTCGATGGATTTGGTGATGAAACCGCGCCCGGCGGCGTATTCCAGGACCTGGGTATGGGGGTTGAGCAGCAGGACGGATGCGGCGTCGATCTTCAACTGGGTGGTGACCTCGTCCAGCAGGATGCGCAGGGTCAGGCGCGGGTCCAGGCTGCCGGTGATGGCCATGTCAACGTTGCGCAGCGCCTGCACCCGTTTGAGACGCGTCACGGCATGCTCGTATAATCCTATCCGGCGCAGGGAGTTGCCAGCCATCTCGCCGATGGTGGACAACAGGCGCACTTCGTCGGGCGAAAAGGGTTCCACTTGGGGGCCGCGATGGCGGCTGGCCATGAGTACGCCCAGCAGGGCCTGCTCGGACTGCAGGGGAACGAGAGCCGTCGGGCCGATCTCGTCAGTGTGATACAGACCTGCCAGCCGGTGGGGGTCGGCGGCGTAATCGTCCGTGACATAGGGCTGGCGCGACCGCAGCACCTGCCCGCTGATGCCTTCCTTGATGTTGAATGTGCGGCCGGTGTTTGGGGCGAAGTGACCGTCTGCCAGGGCGATCGTAAAGTGTTCGCTGTCAGGCTCGAGCAGCACCACCAGGCCGTCGTCCAGGTTCAGCGCTTTCCGCACATCTCGCAACAGCAGGGGCAGTATCTCTTCGATGGTCTGGGCGGTGCGCAGGTGGGCTGAAAGGGCGAAGAGCGTTTCCAGGGAACGGATGCGGCGTTGTGTCTCGGCATAGAGGCGCGCGTTTTCCAACGCCAGGGCAGCGCGCTCCGCAAAGACGGACATCAGGTGCTGGTCGTTCTTGCTGAAAGCGTTGGCTTCCGTGCTCTGCACGTCGATCGCGCCGATGACTTTGGTCCCGATCTTGAGCGGGATCACCAATTCCGAGCGGGCCGCTTCCCAGTTTGCGACGTAATCGGGGGCGTTGGCGACGTCGCCGATGTTGACGATCTGACCCGTGCGGATGGCGCGCGGCGCTACGCCGGGGCCGTCCAGTCTCACCTGCCCCTTGCTGACCTCTTCGGCGTAGGGGCCGATCGCTGCTGTGCGAGCCAGTTCCTTTGAATCCTGCTGGACCAACAGCAGGCTGCAATTGGCCGTCCCGAACTCTTTCGAGACGGTTTTGACGATGACCTGACTCAATTCGTCCAGGTCTGGCGTTGTGCTGGAAAGCAGCGTATCCGAGGCGCGGTACAGGCGCAGCATCTCCTGCTTCTGGCGTTCGATTTTTGCCTCCGCCCGCTTGCGCTCGGTGACGTCCTTTCCTGTGGCAACAAAGTGCGTGATCTCGCCTTGGGCGTCCAGGATCGGCGTGATCGTCTTCGTCTCGTGGTACAGGCTGCCGTCTTTCCGCTTGTTGGTAAATTCGGCGGTGAACGGTTTCCCCGAAAGGATCGTTTCCCAGAGTTTGACAAAGAATTCCGGGCTGTGTTTGTCCGATTTGAGAATGCGCGGGGTCTGCCCGATGGCTTCCTGGGGCGTATAACCGGTCTGCGCGGTGAAGGCCGGGTTGACCCATTCGATGACGCCGTCCCGGTCGGTGATGACGATGGTGTCCGCGGTCGATTCCAGGGCGGTGGCTTGCAGGCGCAGCTGCGCCTCCGCCTGCTCGCGAGCGGTGACATCTTCCACGAGCGCCTGAATGCAGGATTGCCCCTTAAAATGTATCGGCGTCAGCGTGAGCAAGATGTCGTAAGGCGCGCCGTCTTTGGCCTTGAGCCGCACCGGATAGTTGTTGACGAAGCCCTGTTCCGCAAGCAGCGTCAATACCGTTTCCCGTTGCCGGGGGTCGTAATACAGGTCGGAGATGTCGCCGATGGCGTCGACATCCTCCCGCGTATAGCCGCCGGGTTTGAGCATGGCGTCGTTGTAAGTCAGTATTTTCCCGGAAAGGTCGACCACGCCGATGCCTATCGGGGCGTTCTCGAACAGTGAGCGGAATTGCTGTTCGTTCTCTTGCAGCGATTTCGCCGTGCGATGGCGCTCTATGGCGGAGCCCAGAATATTGGCGATGGCGGTGATGAAATAGATCTCCTCCGGCGTGAACTGTCGCTGCCGGGTCGTGTGTGCGCCGAAAACCCCCCAGGGGCGTTCCTTTCCGGGGATGCTTATGCTGATGCCGCTGATCACCTCGTGGTCGGTGAGCAACGGCGGGGGGACGAATCGTTTCTCTTCGGCAAAATCCGTCACCACAACGGGTTTATCCGTCAGCAAGGTATACCCCGCCTGGGATTCTTTTTCGGTCGCCACCGTGGCATGGCCGACCAGACCCGGCTTCCAGCCGACGCCGGCCCGCAGCAGCAAGTGTTTGTTGTCGGGCAGGCATTCCAGCACTTTTGCATATTCAATGTCCAGCGTATCGGCGGCCATGGCGGCGGCTTTGTCCATCAAGCCCTGCAGGTCGTCCGCCGTCAGCGCCTGTTGGCCGAGTTCTGCCACCGCGGCCTGCTGACGGGCTTGCTGGCAAAGTTTCTCCATCGCCAGGTAGCGTTCGGTGATGTCGCGGAAGTTGATCACAATGTTGCCCACGGCCGGCTCGTCGAGCAGGTTCGTGACCGTCGTGGTGAACCAGCGCCAACTCCCGTCGTGATGTCGCACGCGAAGTTCGATGGTTTCTTGCATGTTGGGCTTGCGCGCCAACCGTTCGAAAATTTCCCGCACACGGGTCAGGTCATCGGGATGCGGAAGTTCGAAAATGTCGCGCCCGTCGAGTTCGTCGGCAGGATATCCGAGAATTTTGGTGATGGCAGGACTGACATACGTGGTTTTGCCGTGCTCGTCGGTCAGAGCAATGCCATCTATACTGTTCTCGATCAGAGCGCGGAATCGTTTCTCACTCAAGAGTCGGGCCTCCTCAATCTGCTTCAGCGCAGCGGCGGACGACCTCTTCGCTTTCGAGGTGCTGCCGTTGGGTAAATCAGTTGGGTGAAGGGGTTTCTTCGGTTTGCGGCTCATTGAATGCGCTCCAACAAGAGACAAACTGGCGTGCCAGGTATGGTTCGACAACAAGACGTGGTCGCGACTTTGGTCGCTTTTTTTCGAAATAAAAGGGTACCAATGATTTTCTAAAAAATGCCCTGACCGCCGGGAGCATTCAAAAGAGCAACCTGCTAAGGCGTCGGGGTTGGCCCAGGCGCGGATGTGGGGGTGAACGTTGGGGGCGGCGTGAACGTCGCCGTCGGGGACAGGGTGGCGGTCGGCGTGAACGTCGCGGGCAGGGTGGCGGTGGCAGTCGGGGTGGCGGTCGGCGTCGGGGTTGGCGTGGGCAGGTTCAGGGTCAGGCGGATGATGCGCTCGGCGTAGCCGTCTTTGTCCCCGGTCAGGGTCAGGCGCAGCGAGACGATTCCGTTGGGCATGTCTTTCAAGTCCCAGGTGTAGAGTTCCGAAGCTTTTTTGACCGGCGTCTGGTTTTCTCCGACCAGTTCCAGCCACTGGACGGGGTCTGCGCCGAGACCGTAGTCCAGCCGCCAGTGTCCAAAATTCTGGCTGACGTAGGCAATGCCCGCGATCTCAAGGCTGTTCCCGGTGATGATCTGGCCGTCATCCAGGTTGGTGAAAGCCAATTTGGGCTGCGGATCGCTTTCCTGGCATTCCCGGCTTGGCGCAAAGGAAACTTTTTTTGGAAAACCGTTCTCCTCCAGCCAGCGCTTGCCGTCGCTGGTCTTGAGCCATTTTCTGGCCCAGGGATCGGTCACGTTCATGACCATTTCCTCTTTTGTGAACTTGGAGCAGGCGGCGGATGCTTCCAGGCCGGTCCACGTGTCGAGGGTGACCCTGCGCCACAGATCCTGGCCGGGTGGAAGGGGCGGCTGGTCGGCGGCAAATATCTCGCTGCGCTGGCCGCGGCACCATTGCGAGGGTTCGGTGCCCGAAATGGCGCAGATGATCTTCTCGACGATGCCGGCAGGCATGACGAAGGGCGTCGGGTTGTTCCCGGTCAGCGCGGGGACGGCGGCCTGCATGTACTGCGACCAGATCGGCGCCGCGCCGCTCAGGCCGGTGGTGTGGTTCATCGGCGTGTAATCGGCATTGCCCACCCACACGCCGACGGCCAGATCGGGGGTGTACCCCAGCGTCCAGTTGTCGCGGAAGTCGTTGGACGTGCCGGTCTTGGCGGCGGCCGGGAAGGGCAGGTTAAGATAGGAGTTGTAGCCGAACATCCAGGCGCGGGCGTTGTTGTCGGAGAGAATGGACGAGATCAGATAGGCATGCTCCGCGCGGATGACTTGCTCGCCGGAGGGGGGTTGGTATTCGTAGACGACGTTCCCGTTGAGATCGAGTATCTTGGTGATGGCGACCGGCGGGACGCGCACCCCGCCGTTGGCGAAGACGGCGTAAGCGCCGGTCATCTCCAGCAGGCTGACGTCGCCGCCGCCCAGCGTGAGCGACAGGCCGTAATCGTCGCGCGTCAGCGTGGTGAGGCCCAGCCGCCTGGCCATGGCGATCATGCCGTCCTCTCCGGGCGTGTCGGGGTCGTCGTAGATGCCCACGAAATCCAGCGCCTTGACAGCCGGAATGTTGAAGGAATTCGCCAGCGCGGTGCGCACGGTGACCGCCCCGTGGTATTTCTCGTCGTAGTTGACCGGCTTGTAGGGCTCGCGTGTATCGTTCGGGTCGCCGGAGGGCGGGAACTCGGAGGGCACGTCCCAGATCAGCGTGGCGGGCGTCCAGCCTTTTTCGAAGGCGGCCACGTAGGTGATGGGCTTGATGGACGACCCCGGCTGGCGCGTGGGGCTGGTGGCCATATTGACCTGCCCCGAGATGGCCGCGTTGTAGAAATCGGGCGAGCCGACCATGGCCAGTATCTCGCCCGTCGAGGGGCGGATGGCGACCAGCGCTCCGTTGGTGACGTGGCGGTCGCTCAACGCCTCCACCTGCTGACTGACCATCTGCTGCGCGGTGTCCTGCAGCGCCGGGTCGAGACTGGTGTAGACGGTGAATCCCGAGCGGTAGATCGTCTGCGCGTCGTATTGTTCCTCGAGCAGGCCGCGCACGTAATTGACCCAGTGCGGGTAGCGCATCTCGACGTTCGGCGGCTGGAAGGGGTAATTCTCGATCTCCTCCACAGCGTTGGAGGCGTCCATCGGGTCCACGCAGACGGGCTGCTGGTTGTTGCTGACGTAAATGCAATTCTGTTCCTGGCTGAGTTGGTACATCAGCACGATCACGTCGCGGTGGCGCTGCAGCGTCTCTTCACGGTTGGTGAAGATGTCGTGAACGGACGGCGACTGCGGCAGCCCGGCCAGGAAGCTGGCTTGCGCGAGGGTCAACTTGTCGGCGGTGGTGTCGAAATAGGTCTCCGCGGCGGCTTCGATGCCGTAGGCCAGGCTGCCGTAATTGACCTCGTTAAGATACAGCTCGAGTATCTCATCCTTGCTGTAGCGGCGAGTGATTTCGGCTGCCAAAATGATCTCGCGCGCTTTTCGCTTGTAAGAGCGTTCGGCGCGTTCTTCCGGCGAGAGCAGCAGCATGCGCGCCAGTTGCTGGGTGATGGTCGATGCCCCCGAGACGATCTCCCCGCTGGTGTAATTCTGCCAGAGGGCGCGCACCAGCGCGACCGGATCGAAGCCCGGATGATTGTAGAACTCTTTGTCCTCGGTCGCGATGGTCGCGGCAACGATGTAGGGGGAAATATGGTCGAGCGAGGTGTAGGTGCGCCGTCCGGCGGTCGGGTCGAGGATCTCGTAGAGCAGGTTCCCGTTCCGGTCGAGGATGCGCGTGGTCTCGAATTGCGAGGCGCGCTGGCGCAAATCGTCCACGTTGGGCAGCGTGGCGGCGATGGCGTTGTATTGGTAGAGGGCGTACGAACCGGCGATGAGCGCCGCCAGGATCATTCCGAAGAGCGCGACGATCAGGCCGCGCAGGAGACAGCCCCACCCGTTGCGCCAGTTGATCGAGGCGGACGGTCGTCTGCGGCGCCGGTTCGCGGCAGGACGGCGGGGCGTGGACGGCGGATTGAAGGCGGCGGGCGTGACGCGCGTCGCGCCGGTATCGATCTCGTCCACGCGGCGCGGCAGGGGCATGTTGTCTTTGTCCAGCGCGGGAAGGGGCGTGTCCGGCGTTGGACCAAACGCCGGAGGCGGTGCGGGGGTGTGTGGTGTGTGCGGGGTGGTGGGACGCGTCCCGTCGGCCGGCGGGGCCGGCTTTTGCCTGACAGGCAGCGGCAGGTCTGGCAGAGTCTCGTCTTCGGAGGCCAGCAGGCGGCGCAAACGTTCGCTCGGATCTTCTTGTTCGGGATCGGGCATAATTTTTGTGCGGGCAGATTTTATGTCTGACCAAAGTTGTGAAGAAATGGAACGCGGACAGGATTGATTCTAGCTGATAAACGCGGACGAAAGATTTTAAATCCGTATGAATTCAGGCTGCGTTATCCGCGTTCCGTTTTACCCATTTTTCGGGCTGGGCCGAGTGGTTACCCCGTCGGAAAAATTACGGTTTCGACATGACCAGTGTCGTCCAGGTGCCTTTCATGACGGTCTCGTCATTCTGGTTTTTGACATTCATGACGATGACCACCGAGCCGCCGCCCACGCGGCGCAGGGCTTTGGTCGCGGTGATCTCCATCTCGACGTGGATCGTGTCGCCCAGGAAAACCGGTTTGACGAATTTCCAGTCGTTGATCTCGCGGAAGGCGATCACCGTGCCTTCGAGGACGCCGGTGCGCAGCGCCAGGCCGGATGCTATCGAAAGCCCCAGCAGGCCGTGGGCGACGCGCGCCCCGAAGGGCGTCTGCTTGCTGTACTCGGCGTCGGTGTGGATCTGGTTGAAATCGCCCGACAGACCGGCGAAGCCCACCACGTCGCTTTCGGTGATCGTGCGTCCGGGCGAGACCATCTTCTGGCCGACTTCGAATTCCTCAAAATACATGCCGCGCGGGGCGGGGATGGGGGATGTCATGGTTGCTCCTTTGGCATTGCCTACGAACCTATCCGAAAAATATGCTCGAGGCGGCGTCCTCGCCGCCGGGAACGGCGGCGGGAGCAATTTTCGGATAGAGTTTAAACTGATTGCCCCGATTCTAGCACAAAACCTTTGACCTCTTTGCAAACTGCCCGTACAATAGCGGTATGCGTGATTGGTCTCTTGGCTTCGGCGATCCACTTTGTCTTGTCCTGGCGGCGGACGCCCGTTTGTGTACCCCCGATTATGCCAACGATCATATCTGGGAATTGACGCTGGGCGGCGGCGAACCTTCGGCCCTGTCCCTGCGGACGACCTATGGCCTGCGGGCGCGCGCGATGCGCATCTTCCTGCGCTTCAGCGAGGCGGGCAAGACCCTGACCGATCCGGCGGCCTTTGCCGTGGCGCCGCGCGTCCAGCGCTTTTACGCGAATTTCCTGGCGATAAAATTTTCCCCCTTCAAGGATGTCGAGGTCACAGCCGAATACTGGGTGCCGGATTCACACTCCGTGAGCGGGCGGTTGACCATCGTCAATCGCACCACCGCGCAGCGTCAGATCCGCCTGGAGTTGTGCGGGCTGCTGCTTCCGCTGGACGGGCAGAATCTCGCGCCGGTGCAAACGCGAGCGGTACACGCCCTGGCCGGAAGCACGGGCGGACTCTCGCCGGTGCTTTTCCTGACCGGAGGCCCGGAACCCGGTCCGGGGCCGTATCCGTCCCTGATGCTGGACCTGGAGATGGGTCCCGGAGCGAGGCGGCAGTTCACCTGGGCGCAGGCCGCACACCCGGACGTCCAGGAATCGTTCGAAGCGGCGCGTCACGCGACGGCGCGTCCCTGGGATGCGGAGCGGGCGCGGATCGAATTGATCAACGAGAGCCAGACCGTTGACATCCGCACCGGCGACGAGGCCTGGGATGCGGCGTTGGCCTTCAGCCAGCAGGCCGCGCTGCGGCTGTTCTTTGGCGGCAGCGATCATCTGCCGCAACCTTCGTTTGTCCTGGCGCGCCAGCCGGATCACGGCTATTCGCCCATGGGGGATGGCAGCGATTACCCGCCCGTGTGGAGCGGCCAGCCGCCGCTGGAGGCCTATTACCTGGCCAGCCTGCTGCCCGGCGCGCCGGAACTCGGACGAGGCTTGCTGCGCAACTTCCTGGCTGCCCAGGCCGAAGACGGCGCCGTGGATTGCAAGCCCGGCCTGGCTGGCCAGCGCGGCAGTTTGATCTCCGCGCCGCTGCTGGCGATGCTGGCCTGGCACGTTTACCGGACGACCGGCGACGATGATTTCCTGGCCGAGGTCTATCCCCGGCTGCTGGCATTTTTCTGGGCCTGGCTCGCGCCCTCCCGTGACCGCAACCACGACAGCCTGCCCGAATGGGACCATCCTTTGCAGACCGGTTTTGAAGATCATCCCATCTTCAGCGGATGGCATCCCTGGTCGCGCGGCGTGGCGATCACGACTGTGCACAGCCCGGCATTGCTGGCGGCGCTCTATAACGAGGCGCAGTGCCTGATGCAAATGGCCGAACGCCTGGGGCGGCGCGGCGATATTTCCATGTTGAAAATACAGGCGGATGCGCTGCGTCAGGGAACGCAGGATTGTTGGGAAGCCCGGTATGCCATCTATCGCTATGCAGACCGCGACACCCATCTGACCCAGCGCGGCAAAGTGCTTGCGCGTCAGTATGGCCCCGGGACGATCCGCTTGAAGCAGGTGTTCAAAAAGCCGGTACGTCTGCTGGTCGAGGTGACGACGAGGGGCAAGACGACGCGCCGCCCGGATGTCGTCATCAGCGAATATGTGACCAAGCTGGGCGATGGCGAGACGCTCGAGCGGCAGGATTTCCAGTGGCGCAGCGGCGGGGCCGTGGCGACCAGCCAGAAGGTCTATACCCGCATCGGGAACATTGCCGTGCGCGGCATTGATGCGAAAGATAAAGTCGTCATCCGGACGGTGGATTTGACCGCCGAGGATCAGACCCTCTTCCTGCCTTTGTGGGCAAAGATCCCGGAGCGGCAGCAAGTGCAGGCGATGCTTGGCCGGACGTTGCTCAATGCGGCGCGCTTCGACCGGCCTTTCGGCATCCCGGCCTGCTCGACTGCGCCGAGCAAGGATGCGGAGGCCGTTTGCATGAGCGTGCACCTGCCCTGGAATCAACTGGTTGCCGAAGGCCTGCTGGCGTACGGATTTCGCAGCGAGGCGGCCCGGCTGGTCGTACACTTGATGGCAGGCGTTTTGCAGAACCTGAAACAGAACCATGCTTTCTATCAGTATTACAACGCCGAGGTGGGCACAGGCATCGGTGAACGCAATGCCCTGAGCGGGCTGGCGCCGGTCGGCCTGTTCCTGGAAACGCTGGGCGTGGAGATATTCTCGCCGACCCGCGTCCGGCTTGATGGGCAGAATCCGTTCCCCTGGACGGTTGCGGTAAAATATAGGGGCCTATCAGTGACGCGCTACGCTGATCGCAGCGAAGTGGTGTTCCCAGACGGTCAACAGATCGTAGTGACTGACAACGTGCCTTGCACGATTTCTCTCTGAGCAAAGAATTTCATTATGGAAGAACTTGGTCGAACAATCCTTGATGTGGAGCGCGCCATTGTTTTGCTGCTCCTGGTTGCCTTGTTCGTCTCGATCATGGCGCGGCGGTTCCGGCTGCCCTACACGGTTGGACTGGTGTTGATCGGCCTGGCGTTGACGTTGTTCACGCCGGCCAGGGTCTACGTCTCGCCGGAATTGATCCTGGGGCTGCTGGTTCCACCGCTGCTGTTCGAGGCCGCGTTCCACATTCGTGTGGATGACCTGCGGCGCGATTTCTGGCTGATCCTGCTCCTGGCCATACCGGGGGTGGTGATCACAACGCTGCTGGTGGGGGGCGTCATCAGTTGGGGGACGGGAATCGCGGTGCAAACCGCCCTGGTTTTCGGCGCTTTGGTGGCCGCGACCGACCCGGTCGCTGTGGTGGCGCTCTTCCGTCGTTTGGGCGCTCCCAAGCGGCTGCAAATCCTGCTGGAGGGCGAAAGCCTGTTCAACGATGGGACAGCCATTGTCATGTTTGGCTTGATGCTGGATATTGTCATGCGGGGGCAGTTCGATCTGGCCGAGAGCATGGCCTCGTTCCTGCGGGTGGCGGGCGGCGGCGTCCTGGTGGGCGTTATCCTGGGGATGCTTGCCTCGCAGGCCATTGGCAACATTGACGACGCGTTGGTCGAAACCACGATCACCACAGTGCTGGCCTTTGGCGCTTATTTGCTTGCCGAGTCGATGCACGTCAGCGGAGTGTTGGCGGTTGTGGCGGCGGGTATCGTCAATGGAAATGTGGGGCCGCGCGGCATGTCTCCGACAACGCGCATCGTGGTCTTTAACTTCTGGGAGTACGGCGCTTTCCTGGCAAACTCGCTCATCTTTCTGCTGATCGGTCTGACGACGGACGTGCAGACCTTGATTGACAATTGGCAGATCATCGGCGTCGCCATCCTGGCTGTGCTGGTGGCGCGTGCTGTCAGCATCTATGGCTTCTCGCTGTTTGGACGCGATATCCCCGGAAAATGGAAACATGTGCTCTACTGGGGCGGGCTGCGCGGCGCTATCGTGCTGGCCCTGGCCCTGAGCATCCCGGAGGGATTCGGGCCGGAACGCGAACGCCTGCAGGCGATGGCCTTTGGCGTGGTGCTTTTCACCCTGCTGGTACAGGGCTTCACGATGGATAAGCTCATTAAAAGTCTGCGTTTGGTCGAGCGGACGGAAAGCCAGGAGGAATACGAACGCCGTCATGCCCGTTTTGTCTCCAGCCAGGCTGCCTATAACTATTTGCGGCAGATGAACGAGCAGGGCCTGATCTCGGAGCATATCTGGGGACACCTCGAGCCGGTCTTTGAGCGGCGGCACGAAGTTCTGACCGAGGCGGTGAAGGAAGTGCTGGCTGCTGACCCGTCTGTGGAAGTGGAAGAACTGGATACAGCCCGCCGCGAGTCGCTGCGCGTTCAACGTGCGGCGCTTGGCGATCTGCTGCGAGATGGCGTTATCTCGGAGGATGCCTACTCCCAACTGGTGGGCGAAGTGGATGCCGCGTTGGCCGAACAACACATCAATTGGCCGCTGCTGCTGAGATTGGGATTCGGCGCGCAGGCATCGATCCAAAAAATGATGATCGCAGTTGTCCAGCAGCCCGACCTGGAGAGAGCGCTGAACGCCTTGAGCAAGGCCGGGTTTGGGGTTGCCCGCTTGCCGAGCACAGGCGGATTTTTGAGTCGGCGGAACGTCACCTTGCTGATCGGGCTGCCGGAGGGAGGCGAAGGAGCCGCCGTGCAGGCGCTGCAAGAATCATGCCGCAAGCGCGTGGAATTTGTGCGTGCGCCCATTAAGGGCGCCTTTTTGCCGCTGCCGCGCCCCGTCCCCGTGACGATTGGCGGCGCGACTATTTTTACGTTTGATGTAGAGGCCTATTATGAGTTCTGATAACGACATGAAGATGATCGTCGCCATCGTGCGGGATACGGACGACGACATTATTTTGCAGGCATTGTTGAATGCGGAATTCCGCGTCACGCGGATCGCCTCGACCGGGGGATTTCTGCGCCGGGGCAATGCCACGCTTTTACTCGGCGTGACGGCGGATCAGGTCGAATCGGCGGTGCAAGTCATCCGCGAACACTGCGCCCCCGGGATTGATCCGATTGTCAAGCGCGCCACGATCTTTGTGCTGGACGTGGATCGTTTCGAACAGATTTAGCGTCGTTTTTTGTCTGGTCGTTTGGCAGACGGAAAGCGCCCTGTTCCCTTGATTTGATGGGAACGGGGCGCTTGATTTTTAAATAGACCTCTTGCATTCAATCACAATGAAACATTGTGTAGTAACGGCTTTAGCCGTTATCGCCCAGCAAAAAGCGACTGAAGTCGCTACTACAACATACTTTTGCAGGAGGTCTAATGTTTTTTCGACCAGTGATGCTGACCGCGGCCTTTCGTTTCATTCCAACACGAAATTGTCGATCAAGCGCGTCGTCCCTATGTGAACCGCCATCGAGAGCAACGTTTTTCCGGTGACGGTTTTTAGCTCTTCCAGCGTATCGTAATCCGCGCAGGAAACGTATTGCAGTTTTGCCAGCGGCTCGGCGTTGACGATTTCGGCCACGATGCCGCGCAGCGTGTCTGCGTTGCGCTCCCCCTCTTCGTAGGCGGATTTGGCTGCGCTCAGGGATCGGTAGAGCACGGTCGCGGCCTGACGCTCATCCGGATCAAGATACGTATTCCGGCTGGACATCGCCAGCCCGTCTCGCTCGCGGACGATGGGGCAGACGACGATCTCGACGGGCATATTCAGGTCCCGAACCATGCGCCGGATGACGGCGGCCTGCTGGGCGTCCTTCTGACCGAAGTAAGCTCTCTGCGGCTGGACGCCGTTGAACAGTTTGGTGACAACGGTCGTCACGCCGCGGAAATGACCGGGGCGACGCGCGCCCTCCAGCGGCCGGGTCAGCGTTTCGACCTCGACCCAGGTCTGGAATCCGGGCGGGTACATCACCTCGGGCGTGGGCGTCCAGAGCAGGTCTGCGCCCGCTTCCTCCAGCAGGCGCGTATCCCGCTCCAGGTCGCGGGGGTAGGCGTCCAGGTCGTCGGTGGGGGCGAATTGGGTCGGGTTGACGAAAATGCTCACCACAACGGAGGCGCATTCACGCCGCGCGCGTTCGACGAGGGAGAGGTGTCCAGCGTGCAGATAGCCCATCGTCGGCACGAATCCGACCGGTTCGTCCAGCGCGGCGCGGGCAATCCGCAAATCATCAAGCGAGGTAACGGGGAGCAGGGAATTGTTCATAGCCAAAAAGTCCTTGTTGACAGTTTTTGTCTCTATGTTACACTATATATGACATATTCGAGCAAGTTTTTAACTCAGAGAGGAGACTAATCATGGCGTTTTCAAAAGTTAATTCCAAAGGGACGACTTATTATTTGCATGCCAATACACGCGTTTTGAAGAGCGGTAAAGAAGTAAAGATGTATTTTTTCGCTCGCGATGTGCGCCCGGATAAAGCGGTTGACGCAGTGCCGGATGGCTACGAAGTTATCGAGATGAAGACCGGCCTGCCGGCGCTGAAGAAAAAACAGTAAATTGTCAAGGTTGCTTGCGCGGAAAACGCGTGAGCAATCTCTTTTTTAGACTGTTGTTTGATGGCTTACTGAGGAGGAAAAACCATGCCAGCACTCAATCGTGTTCAGCTAATTGGCCGTCTGGGGAAAGACCCGGAGACTCGCTATACGCCGACCGGCAAGAAGGTGGCGAATTTTAGCTTGGCCGTCAGCCAGCGTTGGAAGGGCAAAGACGGTGAAGTTAAAGAGCATACCGAGTGGGTCAACGTGGAGGCCTGGGGCCGATTGGGAGAAGTTTGTCAGCAGTACTTGCACAAAGGCAGCCTGATCTATCTCGAGGGACGCTTGAAGACCGACCGCTACGAAGACAAGGAAGGCGAGAAGCGTTACTTCACCAAAGTGGTGGCGCTGTTGATGCAGATGCTGGACCGCAAGCCTGAAGAAGAACCTGTGGCGGCGGTGGAAGAAACGCCTGCCGAGTACGAGGCCTAACACAACAAGTTTCTTGCAAGGATTACAAAATACGCATTGCGGGATACGGAAACGTAAAACGCAATGCGTATTTGTTTTTAAGGTGCGTTTTTACTGCATGGGCAATGCTTCCAATTGTTCGACCAAATCCTTGATCACATCGAAGCCGCCCTGCCAGAAATCAGCGCTGCGGATGTCGATGCCGGCCTCGCTCAGGATTTCGGTCGGAGCCTTGGAGCCGCCTGCCGAAAGGAGTTTGAGATAACGCGGTTTGAAGGTCTCGCCTTCGGCCTTGTATTGCTTGTAGAGTGAGAGCACCAGCAACTGCCCGAAAGCATACGCGTAGACGTAGAACGGCGTGTGGTAGATGTGGGGGATCGAAACCCATTCCCATTTGAATTCGTCGCTGACTTCGACCGCGTCGCCGAATTGCTCGCTCAGGTTTTCCATATAGGCTGCGGCTAATTCGTCCACGGACGCGTTCTGTTTGATCATCTCGTGCGCCTGCCGCTCGAAGAGCGCGAAATAGGCCTGGCGCAGGATGGTGGCGTACGAGTCGTCCACCTGGCGGAAGAGCAGGTCGCGGCGCACGGACTCATCCGTCTCCTCGGCCAGCAGGCGGTCCACCAGGATCATCTCGCCGAAGGTGGAGGCTGTCTCAGCCAGCGGCAGCGATGAGTGGTAGGTGAAGAGGGTATGGTCTGCGGCCAGCAAGGCGTGGATGGCATGTCCCAATTCGTGGGCCATGGTCGCTACGTCATCGGCGCGGCCCTGATAGTTGAGCAGCACCCACGGCGACATGTCCGGGACGACCGACCAGCAGAACGCGCCGCTGCGCTTGCCCGGACGGACAACGCTGTCGAGGTGGTTGTCTTCGAAGACCTGCCGGGCGAGTTCGGTCATTTTGGGGTCGAAGGCCGAAAACGATTCGAAGACCATTTCGGCGGCTTTGTCGAAGTCATACGTTTTGTCTGATTTGACGACCGGCGCGTACACGTCATAGCGGCGCAGGCGCTCGATACCCAGGTGTTTGGCCTTGAGCCGGAAATAACGCTGGAAGACGGACGCGTTGTTTTTGCAGACTTCCAGCAAGGTGTCCACCGCTTCATCCGGGATGTCGTTGCCCAGGTTGCGGACGGCCATCGGGTTGGCAAAATGCCGCAGGGTCACATTCTCGTTTCCCCAGTCGCGGACGCGGGTCTGGTACATCTGGCCGAGGATGGCGCTGTCTTCGCCATAGACACGGTAGAGTTCCTGGTAGGCTGCCGCGCGCAGGTCGGGGTCTGCGCCGCGCACGTAGACCATCAACTGGCCGCGCGTCAATTCTTTGGTTTCACCGTCCACTTCCAGCTTGAAAACGTAGCGGTTCGTGATGGCGTCGTAGAGCGTGATCAGCGCGCTGGAACCGGTGACGTTCTTGATGTTGATAACCTTCTCCTCTGCTTCGCTGAGGGTGTGCGGCTTGAAATGGCGGATTTTTTCCAGGTAGTAGCGGTAGTCGCCTGCGACGTCCATGAAGCGGGCCGCGCTGGCGTCGTCCAGGTCTTTCCACCACAGACTGAAGAACAGCGTGCGATTTTCGACATCGGCCAGGAACTGCTCGACGCGCGCCATCATGGTTTGGGCGGTTTGATCCTGTGTGTTGGCTGCGAAAGCCAGTCCGGCAAACGAATACAGTTTGTGCGCCAGACGAGTGCTCTTTTCGGATGTGGCCAGCATTTCCATGAAGTCTTCCACGTCCATATCCGGCTTGAGTTCCGGACGCAAGGCTTCAAAGGCCGCAACCTGCTTTTCAAGTTCGACGAAGGTTGCTTCCAGTTCGGGGCTTTCGAAACTGGGGAAGAGGTCTGTAAGGCTCCATTGGGTTTGTTTGAAGGGCATTAAAAATCTCCTGGATCAACGTTGTTTGGATGTGTGCTGCGCCATCAAGGAACAACAGCAAAGTGATTTTTCAACGTGTAGTGAATGTAATTTTGCCAGAGAGGGACGATATCTGACTTGTGGTAATCATGGTTGGAGAATGTTTGGATGATTACCCGTCCATCGTAACATGTGGCAAGCAGGGCTTCCTGACTGGTCTCGTTCATGAAGCGCCCAGCCAGGAGCGTGGCGTTGCTGCCCGCTGCGAGGCGAATTTGGTCTCCTGCTTGATTGGCCCAGTATTGGTTGTAATGAAGAAGCGGAAGCACCGTGTTGGGTTCATTGAAAACAGGATGGTCGGGTACCAGCCAATAAATCGATTCGGCCAGGGGCCAATCTTTCTGGAACCGGATTCCGCACCCGCTCAGGATCGTGCTTATCGGGCCTGACGCGGTCAGGTCGAGATACCATATCTCAGCGATCAGGGCGACCTTGTCGCGCGTTAGTCGTTTATTGATTGCATCCCAAAACTCGCCCTGAACACCGGACTTGGACTCTGCCCCGACGATGATCAGATCCCATTTGATGCCAGAGTTCAAGTTCTCCATGAAGTCGCCAATATAGTCGCTGACATGGGTGTATGACAGCCCCATTCCGTCGAGCGCGTCCCTGATCCACATGCCGATGCCCAGCGCGTCCGTGTCTTCATAGACCAGGATTTTCGCCGAGCGGATCCGGGCTTCCACATCTTGTGTGGGGGTTGGCTGTACTTGGGTGGGAATGGCAGGGGCAGGGGGCGGCTGGGTAGGCGCCCCCTGGTTGCTCAGCGCGGACTGGGTCAGCTGTAAAGCCATGGCCGTCGCTTGCAGCTCAAGGGCTGCTTTGGTTGGGTCAAATGCAGGCGGATTCGCGGTAGTTGGGCCAAGCAAGGTACAGGCCAGCATTGCCGTGAGCGTGGTCAGCACAAGGAACACCCTTCCCGGATATCTGTGTGATGATGACATAGCGTCCTCCCAATAATCTTGTCAACAAATCGAACCGGACATTGTCTTTGGATCAGAGATTGAATCGAATGTGCACAATATCGCCATCCTGGACGACATATTGTTTGCCTTCCAGGCGCAGTTTGCCTTTGGCGCGCGCCTCGGACATGCCGCCCAGGGATGTCAAATCCTCGTAGGAGACGACTTCGGCGCGGATAAAGCCTTTTTGCAAATCGGTGTGGATGGCGCCCGCGGCCTCGTGCGCGCTTGCGCCGCGTCTCACCGTCCAGGCCCGCACCTCGTCTTCGCCGACGGTGAAGAAGGATTGCAGGTTGAGCAGATCGTATGAGAGCCGGATCATCTTGTTCAGGCCGGGTTCTTCGATGCCGTATTCTTCCATGAACATCTGGGCATCCTCCGGCGGGAGTTGGGCGATTTCCATCTCCAGTTTGCCTTGCAGGTCAACGACCGGGCAGGGGTGCGCCAGTTTGATCTCCGGCGCGGCCTGCCCCTCGCCCAGGTTGAGCAAAACGAGCAGCGGCTTGCGGGTCAGCAGGCCAAAACCGGAGAGATTTTTTTCCTCGTCGGACGTAAATTCGACTTCGCGCAGCGGGGTCTCGGTGGAGAGTATCTCGTGCAGACGCTCAAAAAGCGCCGTTTGCCGTTCGTTGAGGGTCTTGTCCGTGCCGCCCTTGCGGCGTTCATCCTGCAAACGTTCCAGCTTGCGCTCGACGGCGATCAGGTCGTTGAGCAGGAGTTCGCCGTCCATCGCGGCAATGTCGCGAGCCGGGTCCACGCTTCCGGCGGCGTGCGGTACGTTCTCGTCATCGAAGCAGCGCACGACGTGGATAAAGCCATCCATCTGGGCCAGTTGATTCAGCAACGTCCCGGAGATGCCGCTTTTACCCGCCGAGCCATCCAGCCCGGCGATGTCCGCGTAAGTCACTTTGGCGTAGATGGTTTTCCGGGGGTTGAACATGCCGGAGAGCGTATCGACGCGCGGGTCGGGCACATCCACGACGGCGGTGTGAACTTCGATGCGTCCCGCGCTGGCATTGGTCGGCTGGTCGCCGCCGGTCAGCGCGTTGAAAATGGTTGTCTTGCCTGATTGGGGGAGTCCGATAATTCCTAGTTTCATCCTTGACCTGTTTGCAGGGGTTGGTTATACTAAAAAACGCAATGCCGAAGTGGCGGAACTGGCAGACGCGCACGACTCAAACTCGTGTTCCTTCGGGAGTGTGGGTTCGATTCCCACCTTCGGCACAGCGCATTATAGCATGCCCTCCTTGCAAGGGGAGGGCGGCTTCTGTTAAAAGAACGCTTGCGTCTTGCGGGCTGATTCTTGCATATTTTTGAGAGTATGCTAATGCAAAAAAGCCATTCCTTGTGCTATCATTTAGGTGTTGCGAGGGACTTCTATTCGAGGAGCAAACATGCCTGCAGTGAACGATGTTCTCGCCGTCATTATGGGCGGCGGACGGGGGACGCGTCTGTATCCGTTGACCAAATTGCGCTCCAAGCCGGCTGTGCCGATTGCCGGAAAATACCGCCTGATAGACATAACGCTCAGCAATTGCATCAACTCCGGCTTGTACCGTATCGCCGTGCTGACCCAGTTCAACTCGGTCTCGCTGCACCGCCACATTACGCGTACCTATAACTTCGACACCTTCCACACCGGCTGGGTGCAGATCCTGGCTGCGGAGCAGACGCCCGAGAGCGCCGACTGGTATCAGGGTACAGCGGACGCGGTCCGCAAGCAGTTGGGGGAGATCCAGGCCACCGGCGTGGAACACGTCCTGATCCTGGCCGGCGACCATCTCTACCGCATGGACTACGCGGCGATGGCCGAATACCACCTGCAAACCGGCGCCGACATCACCGTCGCGGTGCAGCCGATATTTCGCGAGGATGCGCCGCGTTTTGGCCTGCTCAAGCGTGACGATGACGGGCGCATCTCGGACTTTGTGGAAAAACCCAAAGACCCGCTCGTGCAAGCGCAGTTCGTCAGCCGCGACGATCCGCGGCGTCCCTTCCTTGGCTCGATGGGCATCTACCTGTTCAAGACGCAGGTGCTGGTTGACTTGCTGACCAGCTTTCCGGGCTATGACGATTTCGGCGGGGACGTGATCCCGCACGCCATCGGCTCACATGCCGTCTACGGATTCGACTTCGATGGCTACTGGCGGGACATCGGGACGATTCGCTCGTTCTACGAGACCAATCTGGAACTGACGCTGCCCGACCCGGACTTCAATTTTTACGATCACGACCTGCCGATCTACACTCGTGCGCGCTACCTGCCCGGTTCCATCGTGGAGGACAGCCGGCTGAAAAACGTCTTCCTGGCGGATGGCTGCCGGATCAAACGGGCCGAGATTACCCATTCGGTCGTTGGTTTGCGCAGTCAGATTGCCTCCGGCGCGCGCATCCGTGACAGCATTTTGATGGGCGCGGACTATTACAACCCGCCCAAATCGGGTGGCCTCCCGCTTGGCATTGGGCCGTCATGTGATGTCGAAGGGGCGATCCTGGACAAAAACGTGCGCCTGGGCGAAGGCGTGGTCATCCGTCCTTTTCCGCGCGGCACCGATTTCGATGCCGACTCTTGGGTGGTGCGCGACGGCATCGTGATTGTGCCCAAGAACACCGAGATTCCTGCGGGCACACGCGTTACGCCGGAGGACGGGTAGAGGCGCTTGCCGTTCATCGGCGTTAACAGAAATGTGAGTTCGATGGCTTGACATTCGACTTTCGACCATGTACACTGTGGATGGTTGGGGAGTAGCCGCCTGCTTGCAGGTTGAATTATCGTCAGGACAGAGTCGAAAGGCTCTCGGTACTTCATGCGCTTTTGGAGCGATCGGCGAGACCACCACATGCTTTTTGCTGTGGCGGTCTTTTTTTGTAAGGACTTGTTTGGAGACATTTGTATGACAGATGATACGAAACAACCCGCAGAAGCGGGGATCCGTGAAGAGGCCTGGCACGCATTGGATGCCCAAACCGTGCTCGAACATTTGCGTGTCCAGGAAAAAGGGCTGACGTCCGAAGAAGCCGCCCGCCGCCTGGCAATGTACGGCCCGAATCAGCTCACCGAAGCGCCGCCGACCACATTCTGGCAATTACTCTGGGAACAGTTAAATAACTTTGTCGTCATTTTACTGATTGTGGCCTCGCTTGTATCCGCCCTGTTGGGTGACTACATCGAAGCTGGGGCAATTATGGCAATTGTCGTGCTGAACGCCGTGTTGGGTATTATCCAGGAGCGACGCGCCGAAGAAGCATTGGCAGCACTGAAACAGTTAGCCTCGCCAGATGCACACGTCATGCGCGATGGACGGCGTCAGGCTGTCCCGGCGCGGGAACTGGTGCCTGGGGATATTGTCCTCCTCGAAGCTGGAAACTACGTCCCGGCAGATGTGCGGCTGCTGGAAGCGATTAACCTGCGCGTGGAAGAGGCCTCGCTGACCGGCGAATCCCTCCCGGTGCAGAAGAGCGCATCCACCGTCCTCGATAAGAGCGTGCCGATTGGCGACCGTAAAAATACGGCCTTCATGGGCACGCTCATTTCGTATGGCCGCGGGCGCGGCGTGGTCACCGGCACGGGCATGCACACCCAGTTGGGGATGATCGCCCAGATGCTTCAATCGGTCGATCAGGAAGAGACGCCCCTCCAGCGCCGCCTCGACCAGCTTGGCAAGACGCTCGGCTGGGCGACGCTGGTCATCTCGGCCATCGTCTTTTTCGTCGGCTGGATGCGCGGCTATAACCCGTTGGACATGTTCATCATCGCCGTCAGTTTGGCGATTGCCGCTGTGCCGGAAGGATTGCCTGCGGTGGTGACCATCAGCCTGGCGCTGGGCATGCGCGAGATGATCAATCGGCACGCCCTTGTCCGGCGGCTGGCCTCCGTTGAGACGCTTGGTTCGGCCACCGTAATTTGTTCCGACAAGACCGGCACCCTGACGCAGAACGAGATGACCGTTACCCGCCTGTGGGTGGACGGCAAATTCATCGAGATCACCGGCTCCGGCTATGACCCGCACGGCGAATTCCTTGTGGACGGCAAGCCGGTCAACATTGTGGATTATCCCGCCGCGCTGACGGCCCTCTGGCTGGGCGTGCTCAACAACGACGCCCAGCTTGAGATCACCGGCACCAGCGACATGCAGCAGACTTACCGCATCGTTGGCGACCCGACCGAGGGCGCGCTACTGGTCGCCGCGACCAAGGCCGGCGCGACCGACACGGAGGTCAAGGGAGCTTACCCGCGTGAAAGTGAAGTGCCTTTCGATTCGGAGCGCAAGCGCATGATCACTGTTCACGATATTGGCGATCCCAGGCCGGATGATATTTCCCCCTTTTATGACAGCAACTTGCGCGATTGGGATGTGATCGTTATGAAAGGCGCGCCGGACGTGGCGCTCAACCTGTGCAGTCGTTACCAGATCATGGACGACGAGTCTGTGCCGCTGACAGAGGAAAAACGAAAGGAAATTCTGGCCGCGAACGATGCCATGACCGGCGACGCGCTGCGCGTCCTGGGGGTGGCTTATCGCGTCGAGCGTGATGTCCCGGAAGAGGGCGTCGCGCCTGAGGAACTGGAGCACGATTTGATATTCGTCGGGCTGATCGGCATGATCGACCCGCCGCGCGAGGAAGTCAAACCCGCGCTCGAAAAAGCGCGTCACGCGGGCATTCGCACCATCATGATCACCGGCGATTACCCCAACACCGCCCGCGCCATTGCCAAGTCCATCGGCTTGATCCGTCCCGGCCACAATGTGTTGACCGGAGCGGACCTGGACAAGATGAGCGACGACGATCTTCGCCGCGAGATCAGGCATATTGATGTTTTCGCCCGCGTCTCGCCGGCGCACAAGATGCGCATCGTGGAAGCCCTTCAGGCCAACGGCGAAGTGGTTGCCATGACCGGCGACGGCGTCAACGACGCGCCGGCCATCAAACTCTCTGATATTGGCGTGGCAATGGGCGTTACCGGCACTGACGTCGCAAAAGAGACCGCCGACATGGTGCTGACCGACGATAATTACGCCAGCATCGTTGACGCGGTCGAGCAGGGACGTGTGATCTACAGCAATATCCGCAAGTTCGTTTATTACCTCTTGTCCTGTAACCTGGCGGAAATCGCGATCATCTTCCTGGGGACGCTTTTCACCCGCGGCTCTCCCCTGACGGCCATTCAATTGCTCTGGCTGAATCTGGTCACAGACGGCGCGCCTGCGCTGGCGTTGGGCACCGAGAGAGGCGATCCGGATATCATGGATCAGCCGCCGCGCCCGCCGAGCGAACCGATCATCAACCGTTTCATGATGACGGGGATCATCGTGCAGACCATTGCGATCACAGCCGTGACCTTGGGCGCGTACCTGATCGGCTTGCGCCTGCATCCGGAGATGCCCGAGTTTGCCGAAACAATGGCCTTTGTTACGCTTTCGTTCTCCGAGCTGCTGCGGGCTTATACGGCGCGCTCGGAATACTATCCGCTGCACAAGATCGGGGTCTTTAGCAACAAAAACATGAACTATGCGGTTTTGCTCTCATCTGTGTTGCTGCTGGGTGTTATCTATCTGCCTTTCTTGAACCCGGTCTTCGACACAGTTCCCCTTGGTTGGGCGCAATGGGAAGTGATACTGCCGCTGCTGATTGTGCCTTCCATCGCGGCGGAGCTTACCAAACACTTTGCATCCGTGAGGTTGAAGTTGACGTCGTAGAGCAGGCTGCTGCTTTCGTGTAACGTCACTCAAAAAAAGTGGGCGGGAGTTGAACTCCCGCCCTATGTTTTTAAGGAAAAAGTTTTGCGGTGTACGGGGCACTTGCCCAGTTTCTTGAGCGCGGCGCGATGCTGCGGCGTGCCGTAGCCCTTATGTTGGGCGAAACCGTAGCCGGGATAGTCTTCATCCAGTTCCCTCATCAGCGCGTCACGGGCAGTCTTGGCTAACACGGAGGCCGCGGCGATGCTCAACGAGCGCCGGTCGCCCTTGACCAAAGGTGTTTGCGGAATGGGGGAATCAGCAAGACGCAGATAATCGGTCAGCAGATGTTCGGGGGTAAGGGATAAAGTCTGGATGGCGCGTATGGCGGCCAGGTGCGTTGCGGGGACGATGCCCAGCGCGTCGATTTCCCCTGGCGAAGCGAATCCGACGCCCCAGCCCGATGCGGCCTCCTGGATGCACGGCGCCCAGTGCTCGCGCTGTCGGGCAGTCATTTGCTTGGAATCGCGCACCCCGCCCAATGTCCGCGTGAGAGACGGGTCTGGCGGCAGGACGACGACCGCTGCACAGACGGGACCTGCCAGCGCGCCGCGTCCGGCTTCATCGATCCCCCCAACCTGCTCGAAGCCTTGTTGCCAAAGGCGCTCTTCAATTGTTAGATCCGGGAATTTTGGCAGGAGCGCCAGATCAAATTTCTTGCGAGTCATAGACGCCTCGGCGGGCGTTGCGGCGGATCGTCAGCAGATCGAGGAACATGCCCGGCGAATCGCGCAGCACGTTGATCTTGCTCTCCGTGCTGTGATACCAGGGAATCGGGATTTCGCGGATTTGGTAGCCGCGCTGCCGGGCGATGGCCAGGATTTCCACATCGAAGGCCCAGCCGCCGAGTGTCTGAGCGCTGAACAGGTCTTTGGCAACCGCCGCCCGAAAGCATTTGAATCCGCATTGGGTATCGTGCAGGTCGGGCAGCACGAGCAGCCGGATGAACAGGTTGAAGACGCGGCCGGTGAAGTGGCGGTACTCCGGCTCGTTGTAGCGCACCGCGCCGGGGGCCTCACGCGAGGCAATGGCAATATCACAATCGCAGGCGGGAGGAATAAAGCGATTGACTTCCTCGATGGGCATCGAGAGGTCGGCATCGCAGATGAAGCGGTATTCGCCGTGCGCTTCCCGCATCCCGCGCTGGACGGCCAGCCCTTTGCCGCGCTGTTCATGTCTTAGAACGCGCAGGCATGCATAGCGACTGGTCAGTTGTTGTGCCGTCTGATAGGTGTTGTCGGAACTGCCGTTTTCGACGACGAGCACTTCGGCGCTATAGTGCTGTGATTGCAGAAAAGCGAAGACCTGCTCCAGCGTGTGGGGCAGGCGGTGTTCCTCGTTGTAGGCGGGAATGATGATCGAAAGGAAAGTCTGTTTCAAGGGATTCAGGTGTTGAGCAGGATGAAGATGATAAAACCGACCAGCATACAGACTTCGATGGCGCTGATAACGCCCAGCAGGGCCAACTGCTTGCCGCTCATGCCCAGGAATCCCGAAGCGGGCGCTTTCCGGCGCGCTGTCGGTGGCGGGGGTGCTTGTTGCAGCGCCGGGGGCGTCTGCGACTCTTCGTCCTCGAACGCGAAACTGATATCGCCCATCTCCGACGGTGGCGTTTCTTGCCGCGCGCCGGGTTCAGTTTGCTGCGCCCCCCCCGCTTGTTGAGCGGGCGCTTCCGCTGGTTTGGGCGGACGCGGCTTCAAGATGACATCCACCACCTCGTGGACGGTCTCGACGCTGAGCACCGGCGGCGATTGGGTGAGCGATGTGGCAAATCGTTCGACGGCATCGCTCATCACCACGCGCACGATGGGCCGTACCGAGGAGATGTGCATCCCCGGGTCTACCGACAGAAGTACAGGTTCCACATTCTGGAATTTTTCGTAGCCCTGCCGTTTCAGGTAGACCTGCAAAGCGCGGCCAAGTTGGGTGGTGCGTGTCAGCAGATTGATGCTGGCAGGCTTGAATTTGCCTCCCTCGACCGTTCCCCAGGCATCGCCTTTGGCGCGATACAGGCCGCGTAAATGGGTGACATACAGCACGAGTACGCCCGGCGGGCCGACCAGGATCATCGGGATGGTGATCTTTGATTTCCCCAGCGTATGGTTGCGGATCAGGGTGAACTTCTTGTCAAGGTGCTTGTCCAGCAAGGCAATAGCCGCCTGCTGGGCTTGCAAATCCGGGTACCACGAAAGCCCGAATTGCAGCGTGCCTTTTAACTGGTCAAGCAGATTGATCTTGCCTGTTTCGGATACGAAAGGGGTATGGTCAATGATTCTCATGGGACAGGTCTTCGTAGGGTGTATGTAGCGGGCGGAACTCGTTAGAACCGAGGAACGTCCAGTACATCCTGAACGGGGTTTCCAACGCGGGTCGTAACAACCTCGTTGCCGTTCTGTGTTAGAAGTCTTACCATTTTTGTGGACTCGAAAGTGCTGGCCCAGAACTTCTTGCGCTGGCCGGTCATGAAGCGTTGCCCGGTTTTGATGCGCTCGATCAGAGTTTTGCGGTCAAGCAGGATAATGTCAGTGAACGTTGTGCCGCGGCGCTCGTAGGCGCGGACCAAATCAATTTTCCCGTTTGGCGTATAGCGAACGGCTTCGATGACGCCGTCAAACTTTGGGCGTGCCATATGATTTGCCTCCAAGCTAATTTTAGCACAAGCCGCCGAGAACGTCTGTATGTCCTCGGGCGGCTTGGCCGCTTTCCCACAGGCAGGGCAAAAGGCCAAATCCACGATTTCGCCATTTCATTCAACGAGTTGGGCCTTAATCTGCTTTTGCGTAGTGTGGTTACCATGCTGCGCTGCAACGACCTGATCCCCGAAGGCAACCTGCGCGCGGCGGAGATGAATTGACCCTGGAGGCCAGAACAGACAGCTCGAATTCGGCGCCGGGGCTGTGTATCCGACGTTTGGCTTGGGCGAGAGAGAAGCCGTAAACGTCACTCGTCCAGTGGGGAGCACGAAATCCTTGTCGAACAGAGTGCCTATGCCAAGTATCTCTCCGACTACGCCAGTGTTGTAACAGACAACAAATCAAAAAACAGGAGGCTTCTCCGAATGGACAACTCGACCTATAAAGTTTATGGTTATCGCTGGGTTGTGCTGGTTGCATATATGATCGCTGTGGCAGTCAATCAAATGCTTTGGATCACCTTTGCTCCGATTACAAGCACAGCTTCCGGATATTACGGCGTCCCTGACCTCAGCATTGGCCTCTTGTCAATGATCTTTATGATCGTCTACATCTTCGTTTCGGTCCCGGCTTCGTGGGTAATCGACACCTACGGGATCCGGATCGCCGTCGGGATTGGCGTTGCGCTGACCGGCATCTTTGGCCTGATGCGCGGACTGATCGCGGAAGATTACACGCTCATCCTGATCGCCCAGATTGGCATTGCGGTGGGACAGCCTTTCATCCTCAATGCAGTCACAACCGTTGCCGCGCGCTGGTTCCCGGCGGACGAGCGCGCCACTGCCTCTGGCCTGGGGTCACTGGCGATCTACCTTGGTATTCTGGCCGGCATGCTCTTGACGCCGTACCTGACTCTCCGTTCCAATATTGATGGGATGTTGATGATTTATGGCATTGTCGCGGTCGTCGTGACGGGAGTCTTTTTCGTGGGCGCAAAGGAACGCCCGCCCACGCCTCCCTGTCCGCCTGGGCGGGATGAGCGCTCGCTGGTGTTCGATGGTCTCAAGCAAATGCTGCGTCAGCGCGATTTCATCCTGCTCCTGGCTATTTTCTTTGTGGGGCTGGGAGTGTTCAACGCAGCCTCCACCTGGATCGAGGACATTCTTCGGCCGCGAGGCTTCTCCATTACCCAGGCAGGCATGACCGGGGGGTTGATGATTATCGGCGGGATCGTCGGCGCGGTAATCGTACCGTTGCTCTCCGACCATTATCGCAAACGAAAACCTTTTATCGTCATCGCGGTCGTCGGCGCGACGTTGGGGCTGATAGGCCTGACTTACGCCGGCGACTATACGCTATTGTTGCTCTCAGCTTTCATACTGGGTTTCTTCCTGCTCAGCGCCGGGCCGTTGGGATTTCAATATGGCGCCGAGATCACATACCCGGCACCTGAGGGAACATCAAATGGACTGCTTTTGCTGATGGGGCAAATTTCGGGCATTGTCTTCATTCTGGGGATGGACGCACTCAAATCGCCGCAGACTGGCTCAATGACAGCACCTCTGACGATCCTGATCCTTTTGATGGTGGTGGGGATATTCCTGAGCACAAGAATCGGGGAAGCGACGATT
>JAADGN010000145.1 GCA_013152325.1 Chloroflexota bacterium | reverse complement strand
ACGGGATGTACCAAAATTAGCCCAGGCTGTAAAAATTGCTATGCAGAACGCATGTCAAAGCGATTGAAGGCCATGGGACAGAAAAATTACGTTAATGGTTTTCAGCTTACACAGCATCCGCACGTTTTATCAAAACCTTTGGAATGGAAAAGACCACAGGTTATTTTTGTGAACTCAATGAGCGATCTTTTTCATAAAGACGTGCCAATGGATTTTATTCAAGATGTTTTTAGCGTGATGCGAGAAGCACATTGGCATAAATTTCAGGTGTTAACAAAACGGGCAGAGCGTTTGGCTGAATTGAGTCCCCAAATCGGTTGGCCTGAAAATGTCTGGATGGGCGTAAGCGTAGAAAACAATGATTACACGTTTCGTATCGACTACTTGAGAGAGACTGGCGCAAAAACCAAATTCTTATCCCTTGAGCCTTTATTGGGACCTCTGCCAAATATGAATTTATCAGGAATTAATTGGGTCATTGTTGGCGGAGAATCTGGGCCTAAATCAAGACCAATTAAAGAAGAATGGGTGCTTGATATTCGAGATCAATGTCTTTCTTCAAAAGTTCCCTTTTTCTTTAAACAATGGGGCGGAACCCAAAAGAAAAAGGCCGGTCGTCAATTGCAAGGGCGCACATGGGATGAAATGCCACAAAGCATTCAATTTGTAACAACATAAATAATCTTGGTGATTGCTTAATAACTGCCACTTTGCGGAATGACCAACAGCAGGTCGAATAAATCTTCGTTATATCTCACATTTTGTACCCCTGAATCTGCTACTCAGGGGTACAAAATGTGAAACTAAAACAAAAACGCTTTGGGTTTGTTTTCTTCGGGACAAATCTCCGCATGGGGATCACTCCCCGCGCGGAGATTTGCGAAGCCGACTGCCGGTGCGGGCGTTCACGCCCACGCGGTCTTGTTATCCAACCGGGCCTGTGCCGAAGTCGGGCGCATCAGACTTGCCCTCGACGAACTTGAAGATGTCGTGTACAAAGTTCGAGCCGCGGCTGGCGAGCACGCCTGTCAGCGTTGCGCCCACGTAGGGGACCGAAATGGGCAGCCCGACGGCGACGAACAAATCCACTTTCGTCGCCACACAGAGGACAATGCCGACGAACAGCGCCAATAGCGCGTCTTTGTTCCAGCCTTTGTCTTTGTCGTAGAGCGGCTTGAAGGTCTGGATGAGCGACTCAATGAGAAACGCGACCAGCGCCAATTGGGGAAAATCCATGCTTGTTAAATTCATGTTGGTCTCCTTTTTTAGATGTCACGTGTATAGCGCAGGGCAAGCCAGCGACCATCGCCGATCTGGCCCCAATCGCCCAGGATTTTTGAAGTCTCGAATATTTCGCCGGTCTTTGTCTGGCCGACGACGTTATGGTTCGTGCCCGGCCCGCTGCGGATGTTGATGACGGTGTTGGCCGAGACGAATCGTCGCAGCGGGCTGCGCGGAATGAGCGCGGAGCGTTCGTACGAGGACGTTTCGCGGGCGATCTCCGTCCAGGCCTGGTACAGGACGAGGATCGGCACAGCCAGTCCCCGGCCGGACCCGTCGCGGCGCAGCGGGTCGTGGATGTAGATATTGGCCATGTCCAGCCCGACCGCGACGACATAGTGCGGCGCGGCGGTGGTCTCGCTTGTCAGCCCGGCTGCCTGCAAAACGGCATGTTTGAGCGGCAGGAGCAGCGGCCTGCCGGAGGCGAGGGAGGCGGTCAGGTCGAGCAGGCGCATGCGGGAGCGCTGCTGGGCTGAGATGCCATAGCGTACCAGGGCCGCGCTGACCTGACGCAGCGAGAGCGGTTGGTCGGAACTTTGCCCGGATTTGGAAAAGAATTCGTCGGGGGTGGGTGTTTGGGGCGTGTAGGCGCGGACCAGCATGGCTCCGGCCGCGGCAGCGCTATCGTGGGTGTATTGGTCTGCGCCTGCGCCGAATTGCGAGACGTAGGGCACATTCAGCAAGGCGATGTCGCCGCTGGCCGCGGGCGGCGGGGCGACCGGCGGCGTCGGCGGTTGCGTGGGAGGCTGAACCGGCGGCTGGCTGGGCGGAGACGTCCAATTACCGGTCTGGATGACGGACTCGGCTACCCGGCGGATATGCTCCAGCGCGGTTCGTTCAGGCTCGGTCATGGGTATGCTCCTTTGGCGCAAAAGAAGGTGCGTTTATTGTACAACAAGTCGGGCCGATTGGTTATCCTGCCCTACGACAAGATGCTCTCGCCGTGCGCCAGGACGTACAGGCTGTGCGGCGTGTCTCCGGACCGGTCATAGACGAAGTCGGTGACCAGATAACCGGCCGCGAAGACGGTTTCGAAGACTTCGCGGGAAAAGAAACGCCAGTCGAGCGCCAGCTCGAAGTCGGCGGCTTTGAGGGCCTGGAAATCGGACGGGATCTCGATCAGCGCGAGCCGGTCGCTGGGGGGCGAGAAACCTTTGGGCGGCCGCGCCAGGCTTGGGTCGGGGCTCGAAGCGAGCGTGTAGAGGCGTTGGGTGCCAGCCTGCTCGAAGTGATCCAGATCGAGGGTGGTGCGGCTGCGACGGCTGAGGCGTCTCTCCACGCGTTTGGTGTTTATCCACCAGTCCACCTGGAAACGGTCGGATGGCAGGCCTGCGTTCAGGCCGTCGCGCATCTGACCGTATTCCGAGCGGTGATAGGTGTTGCAGACCGCGCCGAGACGGGTGATGTTGAGATAGGCGTTGCGGCTGAGCAGGGGGTCGTAGGTCCAGGTGACGTGGTCGAGGCCCTGCTGACGCACCATTTGCCATTGGGCGCGCTTGAGGGCGAAGCCGATGCCCGCGCTGCGGTGATCGGGATGAACGCCGAGCATGTGCGAACAATGTTTGGGGCGCGGGCCGTCGGGGACGATCTCGATGCCGGGGAAGCCAAACAGGAAGCCGATCAACTGCTCCCCGTCGAAGGCTCCCAGCACCAGCCCGCCATTGTGGACGGCTGTGACAAGCAGATGCGCCGGGACGACGTCGGTTTCGCTGCCGGGCCAAACGAGCCGCTGGAGGGCTTCTACGGCGGTCATTTCTTCGGGGGTTTCGATCAGGCGGATATTCCAGGGAGGCATGGTTTTTGTCGTTGTGGTCTAATGACGGCCGCGGAATATTTCTGCAGTACGCTGGCGTACACTTGTTTGCAGTGTGGTGTACCACGGCTTGCGGATCAGGTAGTTGAGCCGGTAGGTGAAGCGGGCCGGCATCAGGCCGAAGATGCGCGGCAGGGTATCCGTTTCGCAGGTGCGGTCTACGGCCAGATAATCCAGCCAGAAGCCCGAGATCGGAAAGGCGGGCAGGGTGTGTTCGAGCAGGACGGTCAGGGCGCGCAGGTAGGGCGTGGAGGCCGGGACAATGAGCCGCCGTCTGCGTGTGACGGAGAGGATGATCTCGACCACTTGGCGCAGGGTAAAGTATTCACTGCCGCCGACTTCGTAGGTTTGGTTGATCGTATCGGGATTTTCGAGCGACCACAGCAGGCAGGTGACCAGGTCTTCGAGCCACAGAGGCTGGAGCAAAACCTTGCCGCCGTTCGGGATGGGAAAGATGCCCGGCGCGAGGCGTATCAGGCGCGCCAGGTGGGTGGTGAAGTTGTCTTCCGGCCCGAAGATGATGGATGAACGCAGGATGGTGTAGGGGACGCCGCTGCGGCGGATATGGTCTTCGGCGATGGCCTTGGCTTTGAGCACGGGGAAAGCCGAGGCCCGGTCGGCGCCGAGGTGGCTGATGTAGAACATGCGCTGGATGCCCGCTTCAACGGCGGCCTGGGCGATGTTTTTCGTGCCCTGGATGTCCACGCCGAGCAGGTCGGCGCGCCTGCCGCGTCCCTCGTCCCCGATCAGGTGATAGACGACGTCCACGCCGCGCATGGCGGCGCGCAGCCCGCGCGTGTCGTTCAGGCTGACGACGGCCACCTCGACCGGTACGCCGACCGGAAGTCGGGGCGTGCGCGGCGAGGGCCGGATGAGTGTGCGGACGACGTGTCCGGCATCCACCAGTTGGCGCACCAGCGCGCGTCCGATGAAGCCGGTTCCGCCTGTGATGAGGATCATGGCAGGTGGATTATAGCAGAGGTGAGCGGGTAACGCCCGCCGTCTTGAAATTGCCGTATCGTGAAAATGCTATCCAGCAGGGAGGCGATGTCGCGGTCCAAGGTGCGGCGCGAACTAGCGCCTCCGCTTGGGGCAGTCAGGAAATCCGCACGCATCGACTGTCCCTTCCCGGCAGGCAAATTCCCACGTGTGGAGCGCCGCCGCGACAAAGGGGTGGACCCGTTCGCCCTCGACGCCGAATATCCGGGCCTGCTTCCGCTGTTTCCCGGACAGGGCAACCCCCAGCCTCTCCCAATTCTCCAGCGGCAGCCCGCCAAGGCGATGGACGAGATCGAGCCAGCGTGCGGACATCACCGGCCCGGACAGCACCGGAAAGGAGGTTTTGCTGGCGGTCAGATAGGCTTGCACGCGCAGGGCGTCATCCTGGTTGGCCTGCAGCAGATCCCGCAGCGAGCCTTGAAAGCGACCTTGAATACCGCGGCAAATCTGCCACCAGACCCGGGCTGTATGCCGCGCCGCGCCCAGTTTCACGTCTTGCATGGCCCGCAGCACCTGACGCGAAGCGCCATAGGCGACCTGGGTCGCGTCCAGCAGCCAGTGATCTTGCAGGGCGCACAATGCCTGCCAGCGGTCAGCGCTGAGGTGATTGTTGTGCAGCACCACGCCCAGGGTCAAGACGCGCAGTCGCTGCTCGACGTCGACGACAGCGAGCACAGCCTGCGCCGGGTCGCCTTGTCCGCACAACCCGGATCGTTCCAGCGCTTCCAGTAAAGCCGATTCCAGCGGCATGCTTCCCTGCCTTAAACGTACCCCGGGGAGGCGGTTTCCTCCCCGGAGCATGATCCTGTGGTGCCTGTTAGTTGGAAGTACCCTTTGTGGCGGTACATTGCGCCGCCCAGGCGCCGCCGTCCGGCTGTCGGCAGAACGACAAGTCGTATGTGGCGCTGCCGTAGCTGTACGAGTCGAAGACGGTGCTGCCATCGGTGCCGAGCAGGTAGACGTCATCGCCAGTATTGTTGAAGAAACGGCTGGTGTCCATTACGTAGTAACCGCCCGGTCCGAGGAGGGTGTCTGCCGGAATTTGCTTGGGGGAACCCCCGCCGCCGAGCAGGTCGTCGATCCACATGCCGCTGATGTCCAGGGTCGCGCCGGTGGTGTTGTACAGTTCGACCCATTCGCTCGAGAACAGCGTCTGCGGCGCGGGCAGCACTTCGTTGACCAGCACTTCGCCGACCGCCGGCAGGCGCGGCGCGCCCGGATTGGTCGCCACGTAGGCGTCCCCGTTGACGGTGTAATTCACCCCGTCGGTCACCTGCACCACCACGTTGTCGTTCACGATGACGGCATCATGGTAATCCCGGTCCGGATCGCCCATCTGGGTGAAGTATTGCTTGGTGCCGTTGTTGAACAGACGGTCCAGCACGGTTTGATCGGGATGTCCGTAGGTGTTGGTGCTGCCGACGCTGTAAATGGCTGCCGTCGGATTCAGGGTGGCGACAAAATTGTCATTGGTCGAGTGGGAAGAACCGTGGTGGTTGACCCAGATGACCTCGACCTCTTGCCCGATCCGCGAGGCGATGTCGGTCTCCACGTCGTTGTAGACGTAGCCCCAGGAACTGGTGGCATATTCGCCGTCCGTGTCGCCGCCTGCGACGAAATCGAAAGCGTTCCAATTGAGCCAAACCGTGATGGAGTAATCGTTCTCTGAAGGCGGCAGGGCGTCAGCGGTGTGGTCGCCTGCGACCGGCGTGACGCCATCCGCCATCATGACGCCATCGGCGTCGACCTGCACGATCTTGACCGTCACTCCATCCGCAATTCCCAGGTCGATTTGGGTGGTGGAGCCAATCTGGGCGATCTGGCGGATTTGCCCGCCAATGGTGGTGGGGTCGGTGGCCCAGCAGGCCCAGTTGCGCCCCGTGCCAGACATCGTGCCCGCGTTGTGCCAGACGATCTCGGTGTCCGGATCGCAGATGCCGTCGCTGTTGGCATCGACCCAGGTCCCGCCATCACGGTCGATCAGCACATCCGCGGTAATGCCCTGTTCCTCCAACAGGGACCAGATGCCGCCATAGCCCGCGTAGCCCATGTGGTCGAGGTGCCAGTGGGAGGCCATTACGTAATCGAGATGCTCGCCGCCGGTGATGCGGCGGATCTCGCTGGCAACCCAGGTCGCGCCCTGGTTGGTGTTCCAGGAAGGCTCGGAAATGCCGATCAGCATTGTCTTGCCGGTCGGGCCGATGATCAACTGCGATTCGCCCTGGCCGATGTTCAGGACGTGGATTTCAAGCGTCCCCGGGGTCCAGGTGCCGGGCGGCAGAGCCGGAGAGTTTGTGCTGCCCTGGGTGGGGTCGCATTCCAGCACGGCCCAACTGTCGCCGTCCGGTTTGCGGCACCAGCTCATATCGGCGGTGGCCGAGGAGTAGGTGTAGGCGTCGTGGACGGTCGCGCCGTCCGTGCCCAACAAGCGGACATCGTCGCCGGTGTTGTTCAGGAACGCGCTGAACGTCATGACGTAGTACCCGCCTGCCGGGATGATCGTCCCTGCCGGGATCAACTTTGGCGATCCGCCGCCTCCGGCGATGTCGTCAATGTACATGCCGCCGATGTCCAAATCCTGGGCGGTGGTGTTGAACAGCTCAACCCACTCCGAGGTCTGGACGGTGTCGTTGGCCGCCACGAATTCATTGATGAGCACCTCCCCAACGGCAGGCGCCACCAGGGCCGGACTGGCAACGGCAACGCCGGTCACCAGCATGGCCATCACCAGGGTGATGGACAGGACCCTCCCCAAAAGGACACGGTTGTTTCTGTACATGGTCTCTCCTCCAAATCGTGGATGTGGAAAACAAAAAGCGACCGGCCAGATAAACTGAACCAATCGCTTGACAAACCTAACAAACCAGGCGGCAAATATTTTGTTTGGTGCGGTGGTGTGGAATGGCCAAAATCATATCCCTGCTTCGCAAGATGTTCTATCAATTCGGCGGGGTTATTTTACCATGCTCCCCGTGCGGCTGGGAGTCGGGGACAAGTGACAACGCATCGCGCTGGTTTGGGCCGGGGCGGTCGCGATTGACCGGCTGACCCTTGCGGGATGCTGCGCGAAGCCGTTACCGCGTTTTGATTCCCGGTATATCCTGAATGCCGAACGATGCGATCATGGTTCCCACTGCGGCTGCCAGTCCGGCTCCGGGTCGGCGGTGAGTTGCTGCAGGTCTGAGCCGTCGGCGCGCATGATGTAGATGTCGGCCTGGTCGTTGTTCCGCAGGGAGTTGAAGGCGATCCACTGGCCATCGGGAGAATAGACGGGGGAATTGTTGTTGCCGCCAAATGTGAGCCGTGTGATCACGCCGGTGTCCACCTCGTAGCGGAAGATGTCTTTATCGCCCGGCGGCCCGGCGGAGAGCAGCAGGTATCGGCCGTCCGGGGACCAATCCACGCTGCCGGCAATGCCGAGCAGGCCGTAGGTCACGCGGCGAGGCGTTCCGGCCCCTTCCGCGTCCAGCAGGAAGATCTCGTATTCGTAGGGCTGGTCCACCGTCATCGCCAGGGCGATGCTCTTCCCGTCCGGCGACCAGGCTGCGCTGACGAGTGTGTTCGGCCCGGAGTAGTTCGGCCCGCCGAAGAGCAGGTGCGGATTTTCCCCATTGCGCCCCATGACCCACAGCCCGGCAGGCTCCTTGTCGGCGCGGTTGATGAACAGGATCTTTTCGCCGTCGGGTGAGAAATCCGGCGAGAAGACGTTGCCGATTTCGTCCGTCAACTGGAGCAGTTGGGAGGTGCTGAGCACCAACAAATACAGGTCAAAGGTGCCCTCGCTGCGTGTGGATGCGAAAATGATTGCCTCACCCCGGGGAGAGAAGGCCGGGTAATAATGGTTGGCGTACTCATGGGTGAGCAGCAGCAGGCCGCTGCCATCGCGGTTGACCATGCACAACTGGTTGAACTCCCCGCGCGTACAGGTGAATATGATGCGCCCGCCGTGTACGCCGGTGGGCAGCGGCAGCGGGGTAAGGGTGGGCGGCGGCAGGGGGGTGGAGACAGGCGGCAGGGTGGGCTTCGGCGTGAAGCTGGCGTGGATGGCGAACTCTGTCTCCGTCGTGATTGGAACCAAGGCGGGGACCAGGGAGAAAAGCAGCACAAGCAATCCCAGCAAGAGCAGACTGAGCGGCAGGCGCGGCCCCTTTTTTTTGCTGAAAATCCTCTTCGAGTATTTGCGCTGCAACATGCTTCATCCTCTGTTTAGATTTTAGCATGGAGGCTGTCGCTGCAAAGTGTTCATGGTAGACTCTCGGCATGTCATCCGCTACCGCCATCGCTCATCCGAATATCGCACTGATCAAATACTGGGGCAACCGCGACCAGCGTCTGCGGCTGCCTGTCAACGGTTCGATTTCGTTCAACCTGGGCAGCCTGTCCACGCGCACGCGCGTCACGTTCGATGCCGCGCGGGGGGAAGACGCGTTCATCTTGAACGGGAGACCCGTCCACGGGGAGGGGCTGGCGCGCGTCGCTGCTTTGCTGGACATCGTGCGTGACATGGCCGGGTTGTCGCAGCGGGCCGAAGTCCACAGCGAGAACGATTTTCCCACCGGCGCGGGGATCGCCTCCTCGGCGGCGGCCTTTGCGGCCCTGGCGTTGGCGTCCAGCGCGGCGGCAGGACTCGACTTGAGCGAGGCAGAGCGCTCGCGGTTGGCGCGGCTTGGCTCCGGCTCGGCGAGCCGTTCCGTGCCGGGCGGGTTCGTCGAATGGCAGGCCGGCGACAGCGACGAGACCTCCTATGCCTTTTCCATCGCGCCGCCCGATCACTGGGCTTTGACCGACTGCATAGCCGTGGTCAGCAGTGTGCACAAACCGACCGGCTCCACGCAGGGGCACGTGCTGGCCGATACCAGTCCGCTGCAGGCAGCCCGCGTGGCCGATGCGCCCCGGCGTCTGGACTTGTGCCGCCGCGCGGTCCTTGCGCGCGATTTCGAAGCGCTGGCCGCAGTGAGCGAGCAGGACTCGGACATCATGCACGCGGTGATGATGACCTCCGCGCCGCCGTTGTTCTATTGGCAGCCAGCCACGCTGCGTGTCATGCAGTCCGTGCGGGCGTGGCGCGGGGGCGGCCTGCCGGTCTGTTACACGATCGACGCCGGGCCGAACGTGCACGTCATCTGTCCGCAAGACGCCGCGCTGCGAGTTTCAGAACGCCTGAAAGCATTGGAAGGCGTGGAACGCGTGTTGACCGCCACGGTCGGCGGGCCGGCGCGGCTGGTCGTTGATCGCTAATTTCCCTCTCATTTTCCCAATCCAAAACAGGATATAATGAACGCGCGGCGCCGTATTTACGGCCGCGTCGAAACCAATATGTGACAAAAGAGAGTAGTGCATGAATGTTGATTTTTTGGCCGGTCTGGTATTTGTAGCAGTATTTGCCGGCGTGATCTTAATCCACGAAATTGGGCATTTTGTCGTTGGGCGGCTCTTCAAAGTGGAGATCGAAGAATTCGGCGTTGGCCTGCCGCCGCGCATCCTGACGTTGTTCCGCTGGCAGGGAACGGACTTTACGCTCAACTGGCTGCCGCTGGGCGGCTTTAACCGTTTCAAGGGCGAAAACGACCCGAATGTTCCCGGCGGGCTGGCAGCGGCCAGTCCCTGGGTGCGGATGGCGGTGCTGCTGGCCGGAGCGACCATGAACCTGCTGGCGGGCGTGCTGGTGTTCAGCATTTTATACACGCAGACCGGCGTGCCCGATTTCAACACCGTCCAGGTGTACGAGGTCTCCCCCGGTTCGCCCGCCGACCAGGCTGGCTTGCTGACCAATGACATTATTCTGGCGGTTGGCGGGGAGCCGGTCAATGACGACGGACAATTGCGCGCCATCATCCACGACTATCTCGATCGCCCGCTGCCGATGACCGTGCAGCGCGGGGATCAGGTCGTCGAGTTGACGGCCGTACCGCTCAGCAGCCGGACGGTGGAAGAGGGCGCATTGGGCTTCGTGCCCGGGCCGGGATATATCGCGCCGGCCTCGTGGTTCGCCACCTTGCCTTACAGCGTCAGGATGACGGTCGCCCAGGGGCAGCAGATACTGCTGTTGCCCGCGCAATTGATACGCGGCACGCTCAGTCCGGAGGAAGGTCGTTTTCTGGGCTTCAAGGGCATTTACGACATCTTCCAGCAGACCGTTGACCGCGACGTGGAAAGCCGTACGATGCCCTCCGCCGCAGCAGCGCCGGCAGGGCCGACGTATTTCACCCTGAGATTAATTGCCATGCTCACCATCACGCTGGGCGTGTTCAACTTGCTGCCCTTCCCGGCCCTGGACGGCGGCCGTATTCTGTTCGTCTTGTACGAGATCATTTTGCGGCGGCGCGTCCCGCCCGAATTTGAAAATGTGGTGCATGCGGTCGGCATGATGATCTTGCTGGCCTTCATGCTCTACGTGAACGTGATGGACTTCATCAACCCGGTGAATATTATATTGCCCTGAGAGTATATGTGATGAGTGGAGGACAGATACTTTTTCAAGAGGTGCTCGCGATACTCCTGGACGATGACCAGGATTTCCCGAAGCGATACCTGTACCAGTTCTCGGATATTGCTCCCACCCAGTTGCGGGAGTTTCTCGAAGTCTGGCCTCGCGTCGCGCTGCCTCGCAAGCAGTCACTGCTGGCCAAGATGGAAGACCAGGGCGGGGAAGATACGCTGCTCTCGTTCGACGATCTGGCGCGGGCGCTGCTCTCCGACCCGGACGCGCCGGTGCGCGCGGCCGCGATCCGTTTGCTGAACGAGTGTGATGACCCCCGATTGGTGCCGGTCTTTTTGAAGATCTTGGCCGAAGACAGCGACGCGGAACCGCGTGCAGCCGCGGCCACCGCGCTGGGATTGTTCGTCCTGCAGGGCGAGCTCGACGAGATCCCGGCGCAGACCTTGCGCGAGGTCGAAGACGCGCTGCTGGGCGTGATCGGCGGCTCTGACCGGCCGGAGGTGCGGCGGCGGGCGCTCGAATCGATCGGATTTTCGTCCCGCCCGGAGGTCCCGACCCTGCTCGAAGCGGCCTATTGGCGGGAAAACCCGGCCTGGACCGCCAGCGCGCTGTTCGCGATGGGACGCTCCAGCGATGACCGCTGGCAAGAAGAAGTGATGCGCATGTTGTCAAGCGAAAACCAGAAAATACGTTTGGCAGCGGTGCAGGCCGCCGGAGAGTTGGCGTTATCCCCGGCGAGGCCGATCTTGCTGGAGATGCTCGAAGAGGAAGAGAACGAGGATATCTTCAGCGAGCTTATCTGGTCGCTTTCACAGATTGGCGGCGAAGACGTGCGTACGTATCTGGAGAGTCTCCTCGACATCTCTGAGGATGACGAGCAAATGGTTTTCATCGAAGATGCCATTGCAAACCTGGATTTCACGGAAGATTTTCAGCATTTTGATCTGCTGGCTTTCGATGCCGACGATCCGCCGACAGACTGACTGATCCACACCACCTGGTGGGAGATATGATGCGTCGTCTTGTGTACTTGCTCGTGATGGCCGTATTCCTTTTTGGGTACGCGCGGCCGGCCCAGGCCCAGGAAGCGGTCCGGGTCACTGACGTGGGGGTGCAGTACGGTTTTGGGGAGCAGATCACCTTCCGGGCCCGTATCCAGTCTTCGATCCCGATTACAGACATATCACTCGTCTTCCGCGATGAGCGCGAGGAAAATACCCGCGTTATCCCCTTGCAGGCCAATGCGGATGGCGAGGTGGTTTACCGGTACGACCTGACCGGCAGCGTGCTGCGGCCGTTTGCCACGATACTCTTTTGGTTCCAGGTGAGCCTACAGGATGGCCAGACGTACACCGATACGCGCTACCGCTTTCAGTATGCGGATGACCGCTTTCCCTGGCAGATGAGGGAAGCGGACGACGTTCGTGTGCACTGGTACGATGGGGATGAAGCCTTTGCCCAAGCGGCGCTGGATACGGCGCGGAGCGGCCTGCAGGCGTTCCAGTCTCTCATCCCGATTGAAGCGGGCGCCCCGGTTGACGTTTTTATCTACGCTTCCCCCGCCGATCTGCAGAACACGCTCTACTTGGGGGGACAGTCCTGGGTCGCCGGACACGCCAGCCCGGACCTGGGCGTGGTGATGGTCTCGATCGCGCCCAGCTCGCAGCAGAGCATCGCCATGAGACAGCAAATTCCGCACGAACTGGCGCACGTCCTGCTTTATCGGTATGTGGGAGAATCGTACGACCGTTTGCCGACCTGGCTGCAGGAGGGCATTGCTTCGATATCCGAACTGTACCCTAATCCCGATTACCGGCGGGCGCTGGATATTGCCCTTGAGAACGGGACGCTGATGCCCATTGCTGATCTGTGCGACCCGTTCCCGCGGGACGCTTCGCGGGCTTTCCTGGCCTATGCGGAAGCGGCCTCGTTTACGCGTTATCTCCACGATACCTACGGGACTTCCGGCCTGGATGCCCTGCTCGACGCGTATGCCGACGGGTTGGCCTGTGAACCGGGCGCGGCGCGGGCTTTGGGCGTCTCGCTGACGCAACTGGATTACCGCTGGCGCGAGGTCGTGCTGGGGGAAAACCTGTTCGGCGCGGCGGCGAGGAACCTGCTCCCGTACCTGATCATTTTTGGCCTGGTGTTGTTCGCGCCGCTTTGGGGAGCGGTCGCGGTGATGCGCGGGAGGAAGAAAAAATGAGCGGTCGTCCGTCTGCCTTGCCTGAAGCCCGCATCCACATCCGGGTCACTGGACGCGTGCAGGGGGTTGGCTTTCGAGCTTTCGTCGCCCAGCATGCGCAGCTCAGCGGCGTGACGGGCTGGGTGCGCAACGTTGGTCACGACCAGGTCGAGACCGTGGCCGAAGGGAGGCGCGAAAACCTGGAACATTTTTTGCAGGCCGTCAAGACCGGGCCGCGCATGTCCGTTGTGCGGGATGTACGTGTAGTGTGGGAAGAACCGCGGGGGGAGTTTCGAGGATTTAATCTGCGCTGGATTTGACAAGGCGCTGGAACGTTTACGCGTTACGAGAAGCCCAAACCCCTTTCCTTCAACGAGACAAATTGTCCTTGCCCGATGACGATGTGATCGAGCACTTCGATGTCCAGCAGCTTCCCCGCCTGAACGATGGCGTGCGTGATGGCTGCGTCGTCGGGGCTGGGAGCCGGGTCTCCACTGGGATGGTTGTGCACCACGATAATGGCCGCCGCGTTGCGCCGCACGGCGGGCGTGAAAATCTCGCCGACGCGCACGTGCGCAGAGTTGAGCGAACCGCGCGCGACCTCGACAATATCCAGCACGTGATTGCGCGTGTCGAGCAGCATGACGCGCATCTGCTCCTTCTCCAGTCCGCTCATTTCATACCGGACGAGCGCGGCCGCGTCCGCCGGGCTGTTGATGGATGGTCGCGCCGCCGGCGATTCGAGCGGCAGCCGCCGTCCCAGTTCGATGGCGGCCTTGATCTGGGCGGCCTTGGCCTCGCCGATCCCGTGCTGGGCGCACAATTCATCGAAAGCGGCGCGATGCAGCCCCGAAAGCCCGTTGAACTTTTGCAGCAGCCGCTGCCCGACCTGAACGGCGTTTTCGCCGCTCACCCCGACTCGCAGCAGGATGGCGATCAATTCGGCGCTGCTCAAGGCCTGCGGGCCGAGTTGCGCCAGGCGCTCGCGCGGCCGGTCGCTGGCGGGCAGGTCCGCGATGCGGTAGGTGGGTTGGGCTGGCTTGTCCATGTGTACGCCCCTTCTAAGTCGTCCTATTTTTCGACCCGCTCATAAACCCGAATTTCAGGGTTGACAAAAGAAATGGACAGTTGCGGCAGGAACTTTGGCAGGGAATACTTGAAATCGCCGATCAACTGGTAGCTGGTTTCCCCGGCCAGCAATCTTTCGAAGAAATCACATTCGACGGGATTGGTTTCACAGACGTAGTCGTTTGCGAAACGCGCATAGGTGAAACTGTCGATCACAAAATAATCTGTCTCGCGGTCTTCCAGGCCGGCCTCCCCCTCGTTGAAGGCGCGGTAAGGTTTGCCACGCTGAACAGGCGGCACACTTTGACCAAGAAATTTGACGAAGAAAATCGGGTACGTATGTTCGCGCTCGAAATGGTTTTCGGGAATGACGGGCGGATACAGCGTGTATTCCAGCGAGGTCCCGGACGGGAGCGTTTCGATGAATTCCCCGGCCGCAATTCGGGGATCGTTCTGTATCAGGAGGCTGACGCTGGCCACTCGCAACAGCCCGAATACGACGATCAACACAGCCCCGGCTGGGATCAGAATTTGAGCTTTGGCGTATTTGCTGCCTTTGATCAGGGCCAGCAACTCACCCACAAAGAGCGCGGACAGCGCTGAAAGCAGGGGGATCAGAGGAATAAAGAATCGGGGTTGATAATTATAAGAAACCATAATGGGCAAATCGAAAATTACGACCGCCAGAATGACAATGCTTACGAAAGGTAATCTTTCGCGCTCGTCACGGATTTTCTTTAATTGCCAAAGAATGATTTTGATGAAGAAATACAAAAAAGCCGAGACAAACAGGTAATAGACAGGAGCGCCCAACAAGGTTTTTAGTGTGCCCCACTGGCCCAATATGCCGCGCACGCTGTCGGGGGTCTGGCCGTAGCTGGCGTGATGCAGTAATGCGGGCATCATCCTTTTGAAATAGAAAGACATCCACAGCAG
>JAADGN010000103.1 GCA_013152325.1 Chloroflexota bacterium | reverse complement strand
GGCTGCCCCTTCTGCCTGACGATGATGAACGATGCCGCCAAAGACGCCAACAGCGAAATGCAAGTGCTGGATGTGGCCGAGATCGTCGCCGAGCGGCTGAAGCAGGCTTGATCCAGAGACGGCGAAAACCGGCAGGGCTTGAAACCCTGCCGGTTTCTTGATTTAACTAACCAGCCATCTCGACCGTGGCGCGCATGCGCACGGTCACGGTGAAGGCCAGGATGAGTGAGAACAGATAGATCGCGCCGTAGATGGTGGTGAAGCCCTTGGTCAGGACGTAGGCAAGCACGGTGAAGAGCAGGAAGAACACGCTGTGGACGATGATCCAGAAGCGCAGACGGGGCAGATAGTCCGCGTCCGTGCCCTGGCGGCGAGCGACGGAGTACAGTTGCGCGAAGAAGAGGGCGAAGAACAGCGACTCGGCGGGCACCATCAGCGTCTGCCACCAGGCGGGTGGTGTGACGTTCCCCCACAGGTTGACCCAGATCGGCAGCGGCCAGAAGAGCGCCACGCCGTTGAACCAGAGCACCAGATCGAGCAAAGCGTGCATCAACATGCCGATGCCCAGACCCAGGCCCAGGTTCCCCCAGTGAGGGCGCCGGGCAAGAGCAGCGACGAGGTAGAAGATGGCGATGAGCGCGGCGATGGTGAACAGGCTGTGGCTGAACGTGCGGTGCAGTCCCTCGGTCGGGCTGCCGGTGAGCGTGGCGACGGCCACGGCAAAGTTATCCGCATCGGGGAGCATGTTGCCCAGCACAATGCCGAGCGCCAGATACGTTCGGGTGGGGGTCCATCGGCGCACCGTCATCCCCACGATCCCATGGATTCCTGCTTGTGGCATGGTAGCCTCCTTTCCTATCACTATCACAATGTCTCTGCCGCTGAAACGTCGTAGAAAAACTGCTACAATTGCTCACTTTGTTCGCAATTTCCGCTCGGCGAGACATCTACAATATTTGAGTGCACCCCTACCGCCCCAGTATACACCGAGGCGGCAGGGGACCTATGGATGCAGCCTCTCTCACGCGTCGCCTGAGAAGGACAGGTAGTATTCCCCGGCCTCCTCGTTGGCGTCCATGATCTTGAGGAAGTAGGCGCCGTCCTCCGGGAAGGTGAAGACGACGTGCTCCGGTTCGCCCGCACCGCTCTCGTTGGCCGTTTGCACGACCGTATCCATATCTCCCAGGGGGCGGAACTCGATCACGAGATCAACGGTAGAACCTTCTGGATAAGGGGTGATATCCATCGTCACGGTCTCACCGGCCTTGCCGCCAACGGACAGCAACGCGTAGCCGCCCTCTTCGAAGGCGGAGAACACCAGATATTCCTTTCTCAGGCTGAAGACCGCGCCAGAGGTGGCATGGAATTTGGCGTCGTAATCGCCCGCGCCGTCCGTGCTGATGATGACGAAGTAGTAAACCGACGCGCCTTCCTCTTGAGGCACAGTGTACGTCAGGGTCTCCTTTCCGCCGGCGGGGGCGGAATCCACGAAGGCTTTGACGTTCTTATCTATATCCCAGATTTCCAGGCGCACGTCCAGGCCACTCTGCGGCGTGACCTGGCTGCGGAGAGTCTCGCCGCCGGTGACCAGGACGGCGAAGCCATCCGACCTTCCGGCGGGAAGACTTCCCTCGAAGCCCACAGCCGTCCCGGAGATCGCGGGCTGCGCGCTCGCTGACTCGCCTCCCATCTTCCCCAGGTTGATCAGGATGACCTGATGCAACAGGTCGTCAATCGCCAGATTGGAGTTCTCGAATTGCCCTGCCAGCGTATCGCCCAGTTTCAGATTAGGCGTGACCAGCGATGCTCCAAGGATAAAGCCATCTTGTTCCAGGATTAGCGTGTATTTCGGGAAACCATCAGTCTGGTGATAGGCATAGAACAGGTAATCCGTCTCATAGGTGTACTGCGAAGCCCCTTTCAGGTCAACGGCGAGGTCCAAGCCGTCATAATACTCCTGCAATGAAGCCACGTTATAGTCCGGCGCGCTGTCGAAGATACAGTTGAGCAAGACGTAGGCTGGGTTGGCTTGCAGGGGGTAGGCGAGGCACAAGCCGTCGTCGTAGCGGTCGCCTGCCGGATTCGCAACTTCCCAACCGCCAGAGAGAGGGTGTTCGATGGCGTTCAATTCGCCCAGCGTGACCAGTTTGCTGGTGTAGCGCGCATCAAAGTCCTCCGCCGTGGAGGGCGGCTCGATGGCGACTTCCGGGGGTTGCGTGGCGATGGGTTCGGCAGGTTCTTCGGTGGGGGTTGCCACGCCGCCGCAGGCGAGCGTGAGCAGGGTCAGGACCAGGGCGATCCCCAGAAGGAACAGTGGGTGTTTGTTCATGGCGTCTCTCCCTTTCTCATTGGTAACATCAGGAAAACATTCTCATCAACACAGCAAAGATCGGCGGGCCGAGCACGGTCACGACGCAGATCAGGATGATCCCGATCAGCACGACGATCACGCCGGTCGCCACGCAGCCCAGGCCTTTCGCGGGGGCGACCTCGGCGTTGGGGAAGGCTTCTTTGATGCGCGCTTCCTCGTGTTCCGGGATGCCGCCCAGATCCAGTTTGAGGCTCTGGCCTGAGGTGGTCTGCACCTTGACAATGGTCAGGGTGGTGCGCCCCCCGCGCGTCTTGCGTCGAACGAAGACGCGGCTCACGTCCGCGTTGGGGACGATGCGGGTCTTGTCGGATGAGGAGAGGTCCTCGAAGATGACGCGGCGGTTCGTCACACCGACGACCGTGCCGCGAGCCCGCGAGATGGTAGCCGGTTCGGGCGTTCCGGGAGGGGGTTGCTGTCTCCCCAATTGCATTCCAGTGGGTTGCATCCCTCCGGGGCCTTGCATGGAGGTTGGCCCAACGCTGAACGAGGTGGTCTTGATCCGCTTTACCGGTCCAAAGATCATCTCCTCACCTTCTTCGAAGGTAGTAAAAATGAAATCGGTCATAGTTCCTCCTTTCGATCTTGTGCATCGTGCGCTGGCGCATCCTCCAGAAGCGTGGTTTCCAAGAAGTGCAGCAACGATTCCAGGCCGACGAAGCCCCACTGCTCACCTGTCTGGAGTTGGATGAGAAGAAAACGGCAGGCGGTTTTCGGGTTCGTCCCTTCCTGCCACAGGCGAAGCAGGTACGAACGGTACTTCGGAGGATGCGATGACATGTTGTTCCTATTTTTGGCTTTCTCTATCAACAGACTATCAAAAAACGCCCCCAAAGGCGGTATAATGCACGCCATCTCGGCCTCACAACAGACCGCATCACGCCCGGCCTGGATGAAATCCAACGCGGGGTCGCAGACTTGGGGGAGTCTCCGTCCCCACCCCTGGTTAGAGCGTCTATGGCGCATCTCTCGATTTCACTTCTGGGAACCTTCCACGTCACCCTGGCTGGCGAGCCGCTGGTCACCTTTGGGTACGACAAAGTGCGCGCCCTGCTCGCCTATCTGGTGATGGAAGCGGATAAACCCCACAGCCGAGAGAGCCTGGCCGCCCTGCTCTGGCCGGACGAGCCACCAAAAGCGGCGCGCCACAGCCTGAGCCAGGCGCTGCTCAAATTACGCCAGACGCTGCGCGAGAAGGAGGGGGACGGCGGCTTCCTGCACGTTACCCGTGAGACAATCTGCTTCAACCCCGATAGCGACTACGACCTGGACGTGATGGCGTTCATCGCCGACTTGGACGACTGCGAGGCGCACCTCCACACCGACCCGGAGACCTGCCGCTTTTGCACCTCCCGCATGGAGGATGCCGTGGCGCGTTATCGGGGTGAATTCCTGCGCGATCTCAGCCTGGAGGATAGCGTGATGTTCGAGGAGTGGGCCATCGTCCATCGCGAACGTCTGCACCGGCGCGTGCTGACCGTCCTTTATCATCTGACCCGATGCTATATCTATCGTGGGGAATACGCCCAGGCGCAGCGTCACGCGCTGCAGCAGGTGGAACTGGAACCCTATCGTGAGGAAGCCCATCGCCAATTGATGAACATCCTCGCCCGCAGCGGACAACGCAGCGCGGCCCTGGCACAGTATGAGACCTGTCGCCGAATCCTGGCCGAGGCGTTGGGTGTGAAGCCAGATCGCGAGACGCAGGCTCTCTATCGCCGCATCCGCTCCGCGGGGGAAGCGCGTCCGCACAACCTGCCCGCGGCGCTCACGCCGCTGATCGGGCGCGAGCGTGAACTGGCGCGCATCACGCGCTGGCTGGCCAGCTCCGATTGCCGCCTGCTAACGCTCGTCGGCCTCGGCGGCATCGGGAAGACGCGCCTGGCGCTGGAGGCGGCGCGGGAGCATATCGGCATCTACCTGCATGGCGTGTTCTTCGTCCCGTTGACCGCGCTCGAATCGGCCAGCACGCTCCCATCCCACATCGTCAAGAGCCTCGGCCTGACGCCAGCCGGAGACCCAAAGGCGCAATTTCTCGATTACCTGCGCGACAAGGACTTGCTCCTGGTGCTGGATAATTTCGAGCACCTTTTGGATGGAGTCCCCCTGCTGGTGGAGATCCTCGAAAGTGCGCCTTACGTGCACCTGCTGGTCACTTCCCGTGAGCGGCTCAACCTGCGCGCCGAGCAGGTGCTTCACGTGGACGGCCTGCCCTACCCGCCCACGGAGGCGGGAGACGACCTCGAGGCCTACGATGCGGTGCGTCTGTTCGTTGGGAACGCCCGACGCGTCCAGAGCCGGTTTGCGCTCTCCGAGGCGAACCGCTCACACGTGGCGCGCATTTGCCGCTTGGTGGATGGCGCGCCGCTGGCGCTGGAACTGGTCGCCGCCTGGAGCGGAATCCACACGCCGGCGCAGATCGCCCAGGAGATCGGGAGCAACCTGGACTTCGCGATGACGACCATGCGCGATGTCCCGGCGCGACATCGCAGCCTGCGAGCGGTCTTCGAGCACACCTGGGCGTTGCTCACGCCCGACGAACAGCGTGCCCTGACGCGCCTCTCCGTCTTTCGCGATGGATTCGACGCCCGCGCGGCGCGGAAGGTAGCCGGTGCGACGGCGCGCATCCTGGCTGCGCTGGTGGATAAATCCCTTCTCCACCGCGACGCGACGGGACGCTACGACATGCACGCCCTGGTGACGCAGTACGCAGCGGAGCGCCTGGCCGCGACCCCCGTCGAACGGGAGGCGGCGGAGGCGGCGCATGGTCGCTACTACACGGCGTTCCTGCGCGAGCGCGAGGCCGCGCTCAGGGGTCGCGTTCAACAAGCCGCCTGGGATGAGATCAGCGCGGAGATGGATAACGTCCGCGCGGCGTGGGCCTGGGCAGCGTCGCAGCGTCAGTTCGAGATCATCGACCAGACGCTGGTCAGCCTGTCGACGTTCTGTTGGGGGCGCAGTTGGTTGCAAGAGGGGGTAGATGCGCTTACCCAGGCCACACAAGCGCTGGCGGCATCAGGTCCAGAACATGAGACGCTACAGGCCAGGGTCCAGTGTCATCAGGCCGAGTTCCATGGCTGGCTGGGCGAATACCAGAAAGCGGCGTCATTGCTGGAAGCCGGGCTTCCAGTGCTCCGGGCGAAAGGCGCACTGGAGCATCTCGCTTATGCGCTGAACGTTCAGGGCGTCCTCGCGTACTGGCAAGGGGAATACGCCGTCGCCCGCAGCGCCTACCAAGAGTCCTTGGCCATGTATCGTGACCTGGGCGACGCCCACGGCATGGCGCAATCGTTGAACGCGCTGGCGAACGTGACCTGTGATGAAACAGGGAACTACGAGCAAGCGCGGGCGCTCTATGCCGAGAGCCTGAAGTTCGCCCGTCAGATCGGCGATGCGTATGGCATCGCGCGCGCGCTCATCAATCAGGGCATGCTGGCCCAGGAACTGGGCGATCACCAGGAAGCCCGCCGTCTCTACGGCGAGAGCCTGCGGCTGTATCGCCAGATCGGTTACCGGCACGGCGTCGGCGCGGCGCTCAACGCGCTGGCCTCCATCGCCAACATTTCGGGCGAGCACGAGACCGCGCAATCGCTGTTGCAAGAGAGTCTGGAACTCAACCGCGAGATGGGCAACCGACGCGCTGTGGCCGACACGCTGAAGCATCTGGGGGGCACGCTGAGCAAGACAGGACACCTGGATAAGGCGCGCCAGGCGTTGGCCGAATCGCTGGAGATCTGCCTGGATATCCACGCGCCGCACCTGGCGCTGGACGTGCTGCTCTACGCCGCCACCTTGTATCGCGCCCAGGGACGCCTGGAAGAGGCGCTGGAACTGCTCTCCCTGGTGGCGCACTATCCCGGCGTAGGGCGGGAACTGGAGACGCGCGCCCGATCCCTGCTGGACGAGTGGCGCAGCGACCTGCCGGCGGAGACCGTTCGCTCATGCCTCGCCAGGGGCAAGAAGAAGACGCTGGAGAGCGCCTTGGAGGAGCTCAGGGCCTGATGCGCGTTGCGGCGTCCGCCCTCCTCCGTGCCCACTCTCTCGACTCCAACGAATCACCCTCCTGAAGTAGGCGGAATCACCCACCTGCCCTGGTTTTTTGTTTGTAAAAGAGCGAATTTGGACTATAATCGTTGTATCCCTTCGCCGCCGCCGCCCCCGTTTCCCCCAGACCGGCACACACCCCTCGGGCACTTTTCGCCCGACTGCTCAACCGGCCGCGGCGTGTGGAGGCCCATACCTCTACCAGGAGAGACCCTTATGCCCATAAGAGGACGAATCGAAGTAAACCAGTTGCACTGCAAAGGTTGTGAACTATGCGTCATGGCTTGCCCGCAAGACGTCATGGCGCTGGATATGGAGCACCTGACCCCCAAAGGCTATCATCCGGCCCAATTGGTAGCCGAGGGATGCACGGGATGTGCCATCTGTGCGATTGTTTGCCCGGATGCGGCGATCACGGTCTATCGTGAGACGCCGCAAAAAACCAGGGCGACCGCTTAGCGAGGTAGAACACAATGACAAAACAATTACTAAAAGGCAATGAAGCCTTCGCTGAGGCAGCAATACGCGCCGGAGTGGAAGGTTTTTTTGGCTATCCGATTACCCCCTCGACCGAATTCCTGGAATACATGTCCAGGCGCATGCCTGAACTGGGACGCGCCTTTGTACAGGCCGAAAGCGAAGTCGCGGCCATCAACATGGTCTACGGCGCGGCATGCACCGGCAAACGCGTGATGACGGCCTCCTCCAGCCCCGGCATCAGCCTGATGAGCGAAGGGATTTCCTATATCGCCGGGACGGAAGTGCCGGTTGTGATCGTCAACGTGATGCGCGGCGGCCCCGGGCTGGGCAATATCGCCCCGTCACAGGGCGATTATTTCCAGATGACAAAGGGCGGCGGGCACGGGGATTATTTCCCCATCGTGTTGGCTCCCGCCAGCGTGCAGGAAGCCATCGACTATATTACCCTGGCCTTCGATTTGGCCGAAAAATACCGCTCCATCGTGCACATCGTCGTGGACGGCAACATCGGTCAAATGATGGAGCCCGCCGAGCTGCCCCCAATGCGCAAAATCCCCAAAGAGGCCCCTGAATGGGCCGTGACCGGCGCCAAAGGCCGCGAGCCGAATATCCTGACCTCGATCTACATTGACCCGGTGGACGAAGAGGTGGTCAATATCCGTTTGTTGAAACGCTGGCTGGAGATCGAGAAGAACGAAGTCCGCTACAAGGAATACGCGCTGGATGACGCCGAGATCGCGGTGATCGGATTTGGAACCGCCGGACGCGTGGCGTCCTCGGCGGTTCGCGCCGCCCGCGAGGAGGGCATCAAGGTCGGGTTGTTCCGTCCCATCTCCCTGTCCCCCTTCCCCAAGAAGCAAATCGAGGAAATTTCCAAACGGGTCAGACGAATCCTGGTCGTGGAAATGAACTCCGGCATGATGCTCGAAGACGTGAAACGCGTCGTTCAGGGACGCGTGCCGGTCGAATTCTACGGGCGCATGGGCGGCGTAACCCCCTTCCCCGATGAGATCCTGGATGAGATTCGCCGCGTCGACAGCAACACCGCGGACGTGGCCGATTTGGAACGCGAGCAATGGCTGGATCGCCTTGAAGCGAGAATCGCAGGAGGCAAATAATGGTCATGGAAAAAGTCGTATACCAGCGCCCCGAATCTTTGACCGACACCGTCACCCATTACTGCCCGGGTTGTACGCACGGGGTCGCCCATCGTCTGGTCGCAGAGGTTCTCGATGAAATGGGCATCCGCGAGAAGACGATTGGCGTCGCTCCCGTCGGCTGCTCGGTCTTTGCCTACAACTATTTCAATCACGATTACGTCGAGGCCGCTCACGGACGCGCGCCGGCCATGGCCACCGGCATCAAGCGGGTGCGCCCCCAGAATACGGTCTACACTTATCAGGGCGACGGCGACCTGGCCTCGATCGGCATGGCAGAGATCGTCCACGCCGCCATCCGCGGCGAGAATATCACCGTCATCTTCATCAACAATGCAATTTACGGGATGACCGGCGGGCAGATGGCCCCCACAACGCTGGCTGGCATGAAAACGACCTCGTCGCCGCTGGGGCGCGATGTGGAACTGACCGGCTATCCCGTCAAAATGGCGGAAATGTTGTCCACGATCGATGGCGCCGGATACATCGTCCGCCGCAGCCTGCACAATCCGGTCAATATCCGCAAAGCCAAAAAAGCGATCCGCAAAGCTTTCGAGACCCAGGAGCGCGGCTTGGGCTTTGCCATGGTGGAACTGCTCTCGTCCTGTCCCACCAACTGGAAAATCACCCCCCAGGAAGCGCTGGATTTCATCGAAAACAGTATGCTGCCCGTCTATCCACTGGGCGATTACAAAGTGCATCCGGAACTGGCTGGGTTACGGGTATAAGGAGTTAGCGCATGGAAACTAGCATTATCATTTCCGGATTTGGCGGTCAGGGAACCTTGTTTGCCGGGCAAGTGCTGGCGTACGCGGCCCTGCACGCCGAGAAACATGTCACCTGGATTCCTTCATACGGGCCAGAAATGCGCGGCGGCACCGCCCGCTGCACGGTGATCGTCTCCGACGAGGAGATCGGCTCCCCGCTCACGCGCAACCCCTACGCGGTCGTGGCCCTCAACCTGCCCTCGCTGGATAAATACGAACCGCTGGTGCAAAGTGGCGGCATCCTGATCGCCAATTCGTCCCTGATCAACCGCGAAATGGAACGCACGGACGTCAGGGGATTCTACATCCCGGCCGCAAAGATCGCGGAGGAGATCGGCAATCCGCGGCTGTCGAATATGGTCATGATCGGCGCTTTGCTGGCGGTCGACCCCGTCATTCCGCTGGAGGTTGTCAAACAATCCCTCAACGAGCATATCCCCGAACGCCACCGCAAAACCCTGACGATGAACTTCGAAGCCATGGAACGCGGCGCGGTGTTTGTGCAGGAAACGTTGTTGACCAAAAAGAGCGCCTAGCCGGGCCTGTTACCCATGCGGCGCACCGTGCAGGTGCGCCGCATTCTTTTCGCAAGGAGATTTCTGTGGACAGCTATGATCTCATCGTCATCGGGGCGGGGCCAGCGGGGTACGTGGCCGCCATCCGCGCCGCGCAGCTGGGGTTGAAAACCGCCATTGTGGACAAGCAGTGGCTGGGCGGCGTCTGCCTGAACGTGGGCTGTATCCCGTCCAAGGCGCTGCTCAAGAATGCCGAAGTGGCCCACACGCTGCGCGAGCGCGGCAGGGAGTTTGGCTTCTCGTTTGACAACCTGCAACTGGATTACCCCGCCGCCGTCAAACGCTCGCGCCGGGTCTCGAATCGACTGGTCAAGGGGGTCGGCTTCTTGATGAAGAAGAACAAGATCGATGTACACATGGGCGCGGCGAAGCTGGCTGCGAAAGATACCGTCGCCGTGACCGACGCGGACGGCAGCGTGAGCGAACTCAAAGCCGCCAATATCATCGTCGCGACGGGGGCGAGCGCAATGGTCCCGCCGGCGTGGAAAGTGGACGGCGAGAAAGTCGTCACTTACCTGGAAGCGATCACGCAGGAGAAATTGCCCAGGTCGGTCGTCATCATCGGCTCGGGCGCGATTGGCGTGGAATTTGCGACCGTGTGGAATTCCTACGGCGTGGACGTGACCATCGTCGAGATGCTGCCGCGCATCGTCCCGTTGGAGGACGAGGAGGTCTCGGCGGAGTTGGCGAAGGCCTTCAAGAAGCGCAGGATCAAGATGCTGACCGGACACAAGGTCGAGGCGGTGGAAGCCGTCGAAACGGGCGTGACGGTAACGGTATCCGCTGGAGGGGATGGGAAGGTCATCGAGGCCGAGCAGGCTTTGGTCGCGATCGGCTTCCGTCCCAATTCCCAAAATTTGGGACTGGAAGAAATCGGCGTCCAGATCGATGAGCGCGGCTTCGTCGAGATTGACGAGCGCATGGCGACCAATATCCCCGGCATCTGGGCCATCGGCGATGTGACCGGCAAGCTGATGCTGGCGCACGTCGGCTCGGCGATGGGCATCGTCTGTGCCGAGCATATCGCCGGGCGCGAGACGGTGGAACTGGATTACGGGATGATGCCGCGCGCCACATATTGCCAGCCGCAGGTGGCCTCGTTTGGGCTGACCGAAGCGCAGGCCAGGGAGCGCGGCCGCGAGGTGAAGGTGGGCAAGTTCCCCTTCCAGGCCAACGGCAAGGCGCTGGGGCTGGGGGATTACGCCGGCTGGGTCAAGCTGGTGGTGGACGGGAAAGACGGCGAGATCCTGGGCGCACACATGATCGGCCCCGAAGTGACCGAACTGCTGCCCGAATTGACGCTGGCGCAGATGATGGAGCTGACCCCCGCCGAGATCGCCCGCAACGTCCACGCCCACCCGACGCTGAGCGAGGCGCTGATGGAAGCCGCGCACGCGGCGGAGGGCGCGGCGATACACATGTAGAAATGGGGAAGGACTCTCAGACGTACAAGCCCAAGTCCCCGGCACTTTGGAAGTGCCGGGGACTTTTTGGTTTTGAGAGGGCCTGTAACGGATGGTCGCAAAAGCAACCGGTCTCTAGATATGAACAGATCGTTTTTCTGCGAACAATGTTCAAACTAACCACCGGACAGTTTGCCGGTAGATGCCCAGGCTTGTGATCTTTCGAGATCATCGTGCGGACCGACCAGGGAGTCGGCTTCAGCCGACTTTCATGGCCTGAGGTCGGACTTTAGTCCGCCGAATGGCTTATCCATCCTTCTTGACCGCCGACTTTCGAGCCGGTGCCTTTTGGCTTTTCTTTGAAGTTGTTTTCCCCTTTGGCTTCTTGCGCCCGGATTTTTTCTCGGCCGGTTTCTTCGCAGGCGATTTCTTCCCTTTCTTTGCGGTTTTCTTCGACGCAGCAGCTTTGTTCCCGACCGCCTTCTTCACCGTTGCCGCCTTCTTCCTTTTGCCTTTTGTTTTTTTCTCGGCAACCTTCTTGACCCCCGCTCCTTTTTTGTCATCTTCATCTTTCCTCGCGAACAACGCCTCCCGCTCCGCCACCACGGCCTCGACACCCTCGCCCTTCAGCGCCTCGCAAACCGCTTTCCACCGTTCCCCGTTCACCAGTCGAAAGTCCAGAAAGACGTGCCGCTGGTAGGCCCTCAACGCCACGTACAGCCCCTTCTCGGCCAACTCTCGACAGGACCGGATGTATTCCAATCCGGTCACCAGGTCACGGAAGATGACGTAATCCTGTTCGCTGGTCGGCAAAGCCAGCCCCTCGACCAGCGTGCGTTTGACGAGATACTCCTCGCCGCCCGCCTTGACGGCAAAAGCCGCCGAGGTCTTGATCCAGCCGCGCGTCTCGGCATATTTGTTGTGATAGACCACCAGCGCCCGTTCGTCCCCGGCGCGATTCGAGTAGGCAAAGACGTCTTCGACGACACGCCCGTCGTCGTCGGAAAAGTGGTAGAGCAGAAAATGCTGAACATCGGCGAACAGGTGTCGGCGGCGGATGAGCGGGAAGATGACCTGCTCGTGATAACGCACAAAACCCTCGTCCGGTTTTTCGTCCTGGTAGGCGCGGCAGTATTCCATCCCGTACTTTTCGCGGTAGCCCTCGATCTGTCCGTGCCCGAACATGGGCAGGCCGGGCATCGTCGCCAGCAGCGTGCAGATGCCGAAATATTTGTCCCCTTTGCCAAACTGCTCGACGGCGGTTTCCTCGTCGGGGTTGTTCATGAAGTTGACGAAGCGTTTCAAAATCTGCGGGTCGAATTCGAGCGTGTTCTTCATCACCTGGCGGTATCCGGCGTTGTCCTCGTCGCGCAGCATGTGCATGAAAGCCGAATTGTAGACGCGGTGCATACCCAGCGTGCGGACGAAGTAACCTTCCATCAGCCAGAAAGCCTCCGCCAGCAGGAGCGTATCGGGGACTTCGGCCGCGACGCGATCCACGACCTCGCGCCAGAACTCCCTGGGCATTTTCGCTTCGAACTCGGATTTCGAGAGGCCGCGCTCCGCCCGTGAGGGGATCGCGCCGCCCGCGCCCGGCTCCGGATACCACAGCCGCTGGATATGTTTCTTGGCGAGGGTCATGGCGGCATCGAAACGGATGACCGGGAACTGCCGCGCCACAGCGATGATGGTCTGGATAACGGCTTCGCGCACGTCAGGGTTGAGAAAATCCAGTTGGGCGGTGTCGTTCCAGGGCATGGACGTGCCATCGTTGCCGTGATAGATGTATTTGGTTTGGTTGGTTCGATGGTCCCTTCGCTGGAAGACGACAGCCGCGTCGCTGTGATCGTAGTAGTGGTCTTCCAGATACACGCCGACGCGTTCATCGTCACAGAGATCGGGGCCGTTGAAGCTGTAATTCGGATAGGGCGGCTCATCGAGCGAGAGGAAACGCTCGGGGTGCTCGACCACCCAGCGCGAATCGATGCCCATGTGGTTGGGAACCATATCCGCCGCCAGACGGATGCCGCGCTGCCAGGCGCGCCAGCGCAGGTTTTCGAGCGCCTCCTGCCCCCCCAGGTCGGTCGCAATGGCGTAATCATAGAGCGAGTAGGCCGAGGCGACCGCGTCGGAATTGCCCATCATCTGCTTGATTTTGCGCGAGGCGCGGCTGCGCTCCCACAGGCCGATCAGCCACAGGCCGCTGAAGCCGCGCCGGGCGAGGGTGTCCAGTTCCTCGTCCGGGATTTGGTCGAGCCGCGTGATGGCGCGGCCATACTGTTTCGAAAGTTGGTCCAGCCAGACGTAGGCGTTCTTGGCAAGCAGCACCAGGCGCGGCATCCAATCACGGTCGGGGCTGAAACGCTCGTATTCCCCCATTCCGCCAAACTCCAGCACCGGCGCCGGCCCGGACGCGCCGCCCGTCCCTGCACGATGGCTGGCTTCCTCCTTGAGGAAATCCAGCGCGCGCAGGATGCGCTGCACAAGGCTCTCGCCCAGCAAAGCGCCCCAGCGATGCAGGATGTATTCCAGTTGCCCGCTCAACGAATCAGGGGAGGCCAAAAGCGGAGCGCGCAGGGCTTCAACCAGCGTCTCGTCGCCGGAGCCAAACGGAGACTGTGTGGCGAAAAACCTCTCCAGCCCATCGATCACGTCACAGTAGGCTGTCTCTTGTCTCAGGGAACGGTCGTCGAAAAGTTCGCGATACGGCCGGAGAGCAGGATTGGCGTTTTTCAGGTGCAGCACAAGCGACTCTTCCAGCATGGTCTCGCGGTGAGGGATGCCCGCCGTGGCTGTATCCAGGTAATCTTGCGGCGAAAGATCGCCGTGGAAAACTGTCAGCGGGGGGAATGCCTCGGTGACGCGCAGCAGGACGTCGTCCAGGGCCGGCGCGCCGAGCTCTCCTTTAAGCCGGGATAACGCCGCGTCCATCACGCCTGGATTCTCCAGTTCGTACTGCCGGAGGATGATATGCAAAATCTCATCCAGCAGCCCCAGCGCGTTGATCTCGCCCGTTGGGACGGGCTGCTCGCGTCCAGCGCTCATCTGCTCGGCGAAACGGCGGGCGGCGTCGAAGTCGGCAAAGATCACGCCGTTCCGAACGGCAAAGGATTCTTCGTCAAGTTGATATTTCCGGCGTGCGTCTCGTGAAATATGGAGTTCGAACAATGGCATAATCCTTCTCTACGTTTGTACTTTTCTTTCACTCAATCATACCCGATAAGCGCCCATACGGCGTACGGATTTCGAGTATACTTTTCATATTCTCATGTCCACCTTCGATCCGCGCATCCCCACCCTGACCTGGTTGACCATCGAGACCACGCTGTTCCTGGCGGTCATTGTGCTGGCGCTGCGCCGCCGGGCCGGACAGGAAGCGGCCGCGTATCTCTTAAGCCTGTATGCCGGAATCGCCCTGGCGCTGCAAGGCAGCGAGACCGCCTGGCGCGCCGGTTTGTTGAACGTCTCCGACCCCGTTGTTTTTATACAACTCCACTGGTACGGCGCGCTGAGCCTGGCTTTCCTGCTGGTGCTCATCCTGCGCGCTTTTTTGCGCATGGGCGGCAGCGAGGGCTGGGTGGCGACAGGCGTTTTCTGGCTGATCGCCCTGATGCTGTTGGCGGACAACGCTTTTGATCTGCCAAATATTGTCTGGTCGGGCGGGAATTGGGTATTGCCGCGCGAACAACTGAATTTCGGCGCGGCGGGCTTGGGGTGGGCTGTCTTCACCATCGGCGGGGTGGTCACAGCGCGGCGCGCCTACAAGAACATGCGTCAGCCCCTGCACCGCAACCGCCTGATATATTGGCTGCCGATTTACCTGCTCAGCATCACGGCGGACATGCTCTTTTTCAGCGAGCAAGTCGTTTGGGGCCAGGCGCTGCGCCTGGTCAGCGTCTGGCTGTTGGTGTATGTCGTGGTCACGCACCACCTCCCCGACGTTCGTCGGATCATGCGCAGCACGCTGATTTACGTCAGCACCACATTGCTGGTCGTGCTGTTCTACGTGGCAGGTTTCACCTTCTCCCAATACGCCTTCCAGGCCGCGCCTGGGT
>JAADGN010000021.1:4688-19657 GCA_013152325.1 Chloroflexota bacterium | reverse complement strand
TATCCTGGCTATGCGCAGAGCGCCGGACGGAAAACAACCAAAGTACCCCCATTCTACCAAACAGCCACCCCGCCGGCGCAGTGCGCGGCCGAAGGCCTGAGACGGTCCGCGATTGAGACCTCCGGTCACTCTCCCGGCAATCACAGAGGAGCTTTCTAAAAACGGTATGCTCCGCCCGATCCGTGAAATCCGCGGCAAAAAAACAGACACTTGGTTGAGCTTTGTGAAAACCGTGAGCGCTCCCCCACCGGACACTTGATCGCACTCCCCACCTGTGATATCATTTCAAACCGACTGGTCGGTCTACAGGAGAGCAAAAAATATGGCCACAGAATCATCTGAAACTCGCAATCGTATCCTCGAGGCCGCGGCCAGCGTCTTCGCCGACAAGGGCTACCACGACACCCGCGTGGACGAGATCGTGGCCGCCTCGCAAACGTCCAAAGGCGCGGTATATCACTACTTCTCCAGCAAAAACCACATCTTCCTGGCCCTGGTGGACAAGTTCGCCGACCTGCTCGAAGAACGTCTGCGCACTGCCATCGAAAAGGAAGAACACGGCATCGAACGCGTGGACGCAGCCCTGCTCGTATGCATGCAAACCTTCGGCCAGCACCGCACCCTGGCAAAGATCACGCTTGTGCAGGCTGTCGGGCTGGGAGTTGCCTTCGAAGAGAAACGCCGCGAGATCAACGACCGTTTCGCACAACTCATCCAGAAATACCTCGACCAGGCCGTGGCAGACGGCAGTCTCCCCGCGCTCGACACGGACATAGCCGCGCGCGCCTGGATGGGCGCGTTGAACGAGGTTGTCCTGCGCTGGGTCTACACCGGCCAGCCCGAACCCGAGCGCGCCTTCCCCGCCCTGCGGACCATGCTCCTGCGCAGTGTGGGCGTACCGGAAGAGCGGATCCAGGCGATAAGCGACCGATAACATCGAATTCAACACTCGATATTTCGAACACCAGACACCGAAAGGAATTGCAACACATGAAACGCTTCACCACTTTTTTGATGGCAGCCCTGCTGTCACTGAGCATCCTCCTGGCGGCCTGCGCGCCGTCCGAGGCGGCGCCGACCGAGGCTCCCGCGGGGCAGCCGTCGGCGGAGTCCGAACCGGTCACGTTCAAGGTGGCCGTCCTGCCCATCGTGGACGCGCTTCCGATGTACGTCGCCGACCAGGAAGGCCTGTTCGCCAATTATGGCGTCGCGGTCGAGTTTGTGCCGGTCGCCTCCGCGCCGGAGCGCGACCAGTTGCTCGCCGCCGGCCAGGTGGACGGAACCATCAACGAGACGCTCTCCACGATTTTCTTCAACAAGGAGGAAGTCCAGATACAGATCTTGCGCTACGCCTTTGTGCCGACGCCTGAGAACGCGCATTTCTTCATCCTGGCCTCCGGCAAAAGCGGCATCGACGCGCCGGAAGGGTTGAAGGGCGTTGAGATCGGCGTCTCGCAAGGGACAGTCATCGAATACGTCACCGACCGCCTGCTCCAGGCGGAGGGGTTCACCGACGATGAGATCGCGACCATCGCCGTGCCGAAAATCCCCGACCGGATGGCGCTGCTCGGTTCCGGCGAACTGCAGGCCGCCGTGCTGCCCGACCCATTGGCTTCGCTGGCCATCCAGCAGGGCGCGGTCATTGCGATGGACGACTCGCAGTACCCCGAATACGGGTTCAGCGTGCTCTCCTTCCGCAAGGATGTCATCGACGCACACCCCGAAGCCCTGCGCGGTTTCCTGGCTGCGGTCGAAGAAGCCACCGCGCTCATCAACGCCGACCCGGCCAAGTACGCCAGCGTATTGAGCGACAAGAAACTCGTCCCGCCGCCGCTGCTGGAAACGTATAACGTGCCCACCTTCCCCACTGCCGGCGTTCCGACCGAGGCCGAGTGGAACGACGCGCTGGCCTGGGCCCAAGAGAAGGGCCTGATCGAGACAGACGTGCCCTACGCCGGTTCGGTCAACGCGGATTTCCTGCCCTGAAATTCAACGATGCCAGGCTCTTTTGAAATGCTTGGTGCGTCCATAAATATTCTGTAATACAATTGGGAGGTTGGGAATTTCCAACCTCCTGATTTTTTATGATGATCCAACTCGACTCGCTAACCTTTGGCTACCCGCAAGCACCGCCCGTTTTCCAGGACTTCAACTGGAGGGCGGCGCGCGGCGAGACTTGGGCGATTCTCGGCCCCTCCGGATGCGGCAAGACGACCCTGCTCTACCTGCTGGCGGGACTGCGCTCCCCGACGGGCGGACGCCTGCTCGTAGACGGTCAGCCGCTCACCCGTCCGCGCCCGCACACGGGGCTGATCCTGCAAGAATACGGCCTGCTGCCCTGGGCGACCGTGCGCGAGAACGCGGAACTGGGGCTGCGCGTGCGCGGCTTCTACGGCCCCGACGGAACCCACGCCCCGCGCGACGGTTCGACCGCCGCCCACAGCGTGCTCCCGTGGCTCGAACGCCTCGGCCTGGACGCATTGGCCGACAAATTCCCGTCCCAAATTTCCGGCGGTCAGCGTCAGCGGACGGCCATCGCCCGCACGCTCGCCCTGCAGCCCGACCTGCTGCTGATGGACGAACCCTTCTCCTCGCTGGACGCCATCACCCGCTCCGACCTGCAAAGCCTGACGCTGGAGTTGTGCGCCGAACAGGATTTGACCCTGGTCATCGTAACGCACGCCATCGAAGAGGCCGCCGTTATGGGACGAAAAATCCTGCTCCTGGGGGAGCCGCCCAACACACAGGCCGTCATCATCGACAACCCCGGTGCAGGGAGCCCCGATCACCAACACAGCGAGGCGTATACGGCAACGTGCCACGACCTGCGCCAGCGCATGGAGGCCGCATGAAACGACGCGACGTCTTGTTGGCCGCGCTCGCTTTGGCCGTCTTTTGGGAGGCCGCTTCGCTGCTGGTGAATCGACCCATCCTGCCTTCGCCGCTGACCGTTATCCAGGTCTTCGTCAAGGAATTGTTCGTCGGGGATTTAATGGAACACTTTGCCGCCAGCTTTTGGCGCGTGCTCGCCAGCATGCTGCTTTCGGTCGCGCTGGCCGCCCCAGCGGGACTGGTGCTCGGCCAGTCGCAGCGGCTGAACCGCATCTTCTCCCCCATCATTTACCTGCTATACCCGATCCCGAAAGTGGTGTTGGTCCCCATCGTGCTGCTCTTTTTGGGCATCGGCGACCTGCCCAAGATCGTGATCATCTTTATGATCCTGTTCTTCCAGATCTTGGTGCTGGTGCGTGACCAGGCCGCCGGATTACCCCCACAGTTGATCCAGTCCGTGCGCAGCCTGGGGGCGGGACGGCGCGCCCTGTTCCGCTTCGTCTACCTGCCCGCCAGCCTGCCCGCGATTTTGACCGCGCTGCGCCAATCGGTGGGAACGGCCGTGGCGGTGCTCTACATCGCCGAATTGTTCGCCACGCAGCGCGGCCTGGGCTATTACATCTACTTCAACGGCAGCACGCTGCTCGACTATCCGGCCATGTATGCCGGCGTGATGGCGATGAGTCTGCTCGGCCTGGGGTTGTATTTCAGCGTAGACTGGATGGAACGACGATTGTGCAAGTGGCAGTTCGTGGAGTAGCCGCCAGCGCACGCTACAAAAACCGCGCCAGCGCTATTCCCGCCAAAAACAGGACGCTGTAGACCAATGCGATCTGGCCCGTCCCGGCCAAGGCGACATTGAGCGGACGTCCGCGCTGCGTCAAGACGAGGCGCGCCACCTTCCACGCCAGCGGCAGGGACAGCCAGACCAGCAACGCTCCCCACGACAAGACGCCCATCCAAACCAGCGGCAGCGGGAGGAGATATGAGACCGCCAAAAAGAGCAGATATTGCGCCCGCGCACCTTTTTCTCCCAGCCAGACCGCGATCGTAAACTTCCCCACCGCACGGTCGGTCTCGATGTCGCGCAGATTGTTGACCACCAGGATATTGGTCACCAGCAATCCCACCGGCACGGACATCCACCAGGCAGCCGCGCTCATCGTCCGCGCCTGGACGTAATACGTCCCAACGACTGCGGCCAGCCCAAAGTAGATGAAGACGAAGATATCGCCCAGCCCGCGGTCGCTGATGGGGCCGGTGTAGGCGATGGCGGCCAAAATCGCCGTCAACCCGATCAGCAGGATCGCCCAGCCCGCGACCCAGATCAGGTACGCGCCCAAAAGCCCCGCCAACGCAAAGACGATCCACATGCCGGTTTTGACCTCGGCGGGCGTCAGCAGTCCCGCCTGCGTGACGCGCAACGGGCCGAGGCGCTCTTTCGTATCCGCGCCGCGCAGATAGTCAAAGACGTCGTTCGCCAGGTTACTGCCGATCTGCAAAAGCAGCGCACCGAGCAGCGCCGCCAGCGCCGGGCCAACACGGAAGCGGCCATCGTACCAAGCCAGCGCGCTGCCAACAATCACCCCCGCCGCTGCCGCCGGGAGCGTCTTCGGGCGGATAGCGAGCATCCAGATCTGGAATTTTGTCAAATTTTGTTTGTTTTCAGAATTCATCCATGCCTCCGCCAACCTACTCAAATACCTTGACAATCCATCAAAAATTGGCGTAGATCAGCAATTCAATTCCGCAAGAATTCCAACACGCTCTCCAACTCAGCCGGCAGCGGCGCGATAAACGTCCGTGGTTCGCGCTCTCCCGGCAGTGTGATCGTCAGCCGAGCGGCGTGCAAAAAATGACGCGAGAGCTTCACGCTCTGCTTGCGATGGCCGTACAGCGTGTCGCCCACGATCGGGCAGCCCAAAAACGCACAGTGCAAACGGATTTGATGCGTACGCCCGGTGTGCGGATGGAACTCCAGCAGCGTATGCGCGGCGAAGGTCTCCAGGGTACGATACTCGCTGACCGCCTCGCGCCCCCTGCCCAGAGGGACAACCGCCATCTTCTTGCGGTGCGCCGGATCACGCCCGACCGGCGCTTCGACGCGCCCCTTCGGAGTCGGCGGCGCGCCGTCCACCAGGGCCAGATACACCTTTTGCACCGTCCGCTCGCGGAACTGCTCCTGCAGCCAATGCAGCGTGCGGTCGTTCTTTGCCAGCAGGATCAGGCCCGAAGTGTCCTTGTCGAGCCGATGCACCACGCCAGGGCGGATCTCTCCACTGATGCCGCCCATCTCCGGGGCGTGCGCCAGCGCGGCGTGCACCAGCGTCCCGTGCTCGTGTCCCACCGAGGGATGCACCACCATCCCGGCCGGCTTGTCCACCACCATCAAGTCGTCGTTCTCGAAAACAATGTCCAGCGGAATATCTTCGGGCTGCAGCGCAGAAGGCTGCGGCGGCAGGATGCGCACCATCACCAGCGCGCCCAGGCCCAGTTTCTGACCGGATTTTTTCGCCGCCGCGCCGTCCACCGTCACCAGCCCGTCTTTGATCAAGCCCTGAATGCGTGAACGCGAAAACTCCGGCAGGCAAGCCACCAAAAAATGGTCGAGCCGTTCTTCTTTTTCCGAATCAAACCGAAACTCGACCAGCCGGTCAGCCACCCTCGGCATCTCCTTCATCCAAACCGGGTTCCGTCTCCAAGCCCGCTCCGGATCCGCCCTCCGCCTCGGCTCGCTTCTGTTTCCGTTCCATCATCCACACCCCCAGCAGCAAAACCGCCACACCGACCGAGATGCTCGAATCGGCCACGTTGAAGACCGGGAACGTCCCGACCGAAACGAAATCGGTCACCTTGCCCAACGTCAGGCGGTCAATCAGGTTGCCAAGCGCGCCGCCCATCTGCATCCCCAGGGCGAGACGGATCGACCAGTCGCCGCGTTCGGTTTGTGGATAGTAATAGATGATTGCGCCGACCACGAGAAACGCCAAAACAGTGAAGATCAGCCCGCCCTCCTGGAACATGCCAAAAGCCGCGCCGCTGTTATACCAATGGACGATGCGCGCATAGGGCGAAAGCCAGCCCAGGGATTCCGGCAGCCAAGTTCCTCCCAGCGGAATATTCTCCCGAACCAGCGCCTTCGTCCACTGGTCGAGGGCGACGATCGAGCCAGAAACCCCTATTAACCCAAGATAATCTCGCCAATAAGATTTCAAAACTTCTCCTTTTGCGTGGTCGCCTGGTCAACCAGCCCGGGCGCTCCGAGGCCCGCCGCGAGGCTGTCCACAAGACCATTGAGACCAGCTAACCGTCAGAAACGTCTCCCGCCGCCAATGTGGTCGGCAGGATTGTCGTCGGCTGTCTTCCCTTACAAAAAATCAGGCAAGTCATGCCTGGTTGTGCGGCGCTTATTTTACCTTAGGAATCACACATCCGTCAGTTTTCCGACAAAGCAGCCTTGCGGTCAGACCAACGTGGTCACCGCGACAACGATCATTTTTATCCCGCCTACGAACACAACGACAGACAGCACCTGCCGGACGAGCGCGCCGGGTAAATGACGGCTGCCATACTCGGCCCCGATCCAGCCGCCGACCAACACCACCGCGCCCCAATACAGGATTTGCGGCGGCAGGGAGGCCATGCTCGAGATGTGTCCCAGCAGACCGGCGATGGAATTGACCATAACGAACAACGCCGTCACCGCCGAGGCGGTGCGCTGTTCGGCCCAGCCCATCAGCAAGATCAACGGGCTGATGAAAATGCCGCCCCCCGTCCCCAAGAGCCCAGCCACCAGACCGATCGCCGCGCCGCTGATCAGGGCCACCCACAACAGGGGTGGAACGATCTGTTTCCCCTTTGAATTGGCGCTCGCGAACAGGCGATACGCGGCGAAGACCAGCACGCCGCCCACAACCAGCCGATAGATATCCGAGTGCAGCATCACCTTCCCGCCCAAATAGGCAAAGGGGACAGATGTGACTGCAAACGGCCAGAACAGTCGCCACGAAAAGAAACCTGCGCGGCGGAATTTATAGACTCCAACAGAGGTCACCACAATATTCAGCGACAGGGCGACCGGCTTCATCACCACCGGGTCGATTTCAAACAGCCCCATCACGGCCAGATAGCCAGACGATCCGCCCAACCCCATGCTGGCATACAGCACCGCGATGGCAAGCATCGGAATTGCAATGAGCGCAGAGGTCACGGCGCGGTCACATAGACGCGCGGCACACGCGTGTTGATGTTGGTCAAAATCTCGTACGGGATCGTCCCGGCCCAGTCCGCCAAATCTTCGACCGTGATGCGCTCGCCGTCCATTTCGCCGATCAGGACGACCTTGTCGCCGTTGTAGCCAGTTCCATCCCGTCCCAGGTTGACGACCATCTGATCCATGCAGATGCGCCCGACTTGGGGGTACTTCACCCCGCGAATGATGACCTGCGCCTTGTTCGACATGCTGCGAAAGTAGCCGTCCCCGTAGCCGACCGGGACGGTGACAACGCGCACCATCCGGTCGGACTGCCAGGTCGAACCATAGCTGACCGGATGCCCCGGCTTGGTGACCTTGAAGTAGACCACCTTCGACGACCATGCCAGGGCCGGCCTGACCTTCACCGTGCGCGGCACGTCCGGCGAGGGATAAACGCCGTATAGCAGGATGCCGGGCCGCACCATGTCAAAGGTCGCTTCCGGCAATTGCAGGATGGCGCCCGAATTCGCCATATGGCGCATGGGCGTGGGCAGACCGTTCCGTTCGTAGAAACGCAGCACTTCGTTGAAACGTTCCAGTTGCAGGCGGGCGTGGGTCAGGTCCGCGGCGTCGGCATTGGCAAAATGCGAGTAGATGCCCTCCACGACGACGTGCTTGCATCCCAAAGCAGCTTCCTGCAAAGTGTGGGCGCTGTAATAGTGGACGCCAATGCGCTCCATGCCAGTATCGATCTTGAGATGGACAACGGCCTTCTTTCCCAACACCCCGGCGGCTTGATCGATATGCTCCAGACGCTCGACGGAGGAGGCCGTCAGCGTCAAGTCGTGCTTAATGAACTCCGGGATCTGCTCTTCCCAGATACCGCCCAGCACGAGGACGGGCGTGGTGATGCCCATCTCGCGCAGCAGGACGCCCTCTTCCAGCACGGCCACGCCGATATAGTCGGCGTGCGGGGCGAGGTGACGGGCGACCGCATCCATGCCGTGGCCGTAGGCGTTGGCTTTGAGAATGATCATCACCTTGGCAGGCGAAGTTCTCTCCCGGATGGCCTTCAGGTTCTGCGAAAGGCGATCGAGATTGACTTCGACATGCGTGGGGCGCAAACCGCCGCGTGTGGTGATGGTGGGTTGGTTGATCTGCATGGGGGGTATTATAAATCATATGTCTTTGCGGTGGCGAAGCCAGAAATGACATCCTCCCCGAAAAACCGACCAACCGGTATGCTTTTCGAGGTATAATCCACAACGTCCTATCCACCCTATCAAAAGGAAACTCCCCATGAAAATCGTGACCGATTGCGCGGCAGACCTGTCCGCGAAAGAACGCGAGGAACTCGGCATCGTCGAAGCCCCGCTCTACATCCAATTCCCCGAAGGCGAGGTCAGCGCCGCCGACCTGACTCCCGACGAATTCTACAACCGCCTGGAAGCCATGCGGCCCGATTTCCCGACCACCGCCCAGCCATCCAGCGGCGTCTTCGCCGACATCTACCGCAAACTGGCCGAGACCAGCAAGCAGATGATCCTGTCCATCCACATCTCCTCCGGCCTGAGCGGGACGATCAACTCCGCCCGCGTGGGCAGCAAGCAGGTCGAGGGAAGCACCGTCCAGACGATCGATACGATGACCCTCTCCGGCGGCCAACGCTTCCAGGTGCTGGCCGCAGCCTGGGCCGCCAAGATCGGCTGGAGCGTGGAAGCCATCACCGAACGGCTGGCGCAGATCCGCGAGAAGACCGAGGTCATCTACACCCTCGAGACGCTCGAATACTTGGCCCGCGGCGGCCGCATCGGACGCGTCCAGGCATTGGCCGGCTCCATGCTCAAGATCAAGCCCATCATCCGCGTCGATCACGCCGACGGCAGGTACAGCACGGTCGGCAAGGGACGCACGATCAAGCGCAACCTGGCCATGATAGTAGACCACCTGGCCGAGATGTACGGTTCGATTCCGCTTTGGGTCACCGTGCTGCACGGACGTTTCGCCGAAAGCGCCGAAATGCTGGCCGAGTCCGTGCAAGAGCGCCTGAACGTTGGCAAGCTGGAAATTGCCCGCATCTCCCCCGTCTTGGGCGTACACACCGGCCCGGGCATCGTCGGCGCGGCGGTCATGCCAATGGAGCTGGTCGAAGATCTGCTCTGATATCTCCCAAACGGATCAAAAAGGACGGGCCGTTGCGCCCGTCCTTTTTTGTCTTTTCTCACGATTTCGAAACCTTCCCCTGCGCTTCCGGCAGCAACCGCGGGCACAGTTCGTCTCCATTTTCCTCGCTTACCCCGCGTCGCCTTCGCCGCCGCTGCCCAGCATCTTGACCACGCCCAGCACCCCGCCCAGGAACGGGACTATGGCAGGCAAAGGCGTCGGGATGGCCGTCAGCACGCCGATCAACAGTCCTTTGCCAATGGCCGCGCCCCAGCTATCCTGGTAACTGTATTTTTGGATCAGCACGCTGGGGATAGCCAGCGCCGCGCCGACCGGAATGGAAACCAGCCAGCCGACTTCGAAAGTCGCCGTCTCGAAACTGAACAGCATCAAGTCCACGGCGAACATGCCAAAGCCCACCATGGGGTGCAAGCCAAAATATTGCGAAAACTTTTTCATGGAATCCATCAGACCTCCTGCACAGGCAGGTTCTTCACCCAACAATCCGCGCCAAGCGGGAAAAGCATGACCATGGCAAGGAAGCTACTGTCTTCCCCGCAAATCCACCACTTCCTTGCCGGCCAGTTTATCCAGGATCCGCTGAGAGACAATCTCCAGCGCTTGCGGCTGGTGGACGTAGTCCAGGTTGTCAGTGCGGATGGTCAGCACCGGGCACAGGTCGAAGGGACCCAGCCACTCGTCGTAGAACGATTCGAGCAGGGACAGATACTCGGCGGTGATGCCGGTCTCCATATTGCGAGCGCGGCGGCGGATGCGCTCCATCAACACGTCCACCGGAGCCTTGAGATAGATCAACAAACCGGGGCGCGGCAGCCCCTCCACGATCAGATCGAACAGGCGGCGGTAGGCCAGGAAGTCCCGTTCTGACAAATTGCCCATATGGTGCAGCGCACGTGCAAAAATGTAGGCGTCCTCGTAAATGCTGCGGTCGAGAATGGCCGAGCGCGGGTCGCGGGCCGCTTCCCGGTATTGCTCGGCGCGGTGTCCCAAAAAGAAAATCTGCAAATGAAAAGACCAGGTGTGCATATCGGCATAGAAGTCGGACAGATAGGGGTTGTCGGCCACCGATTCGAAATCCGAGCGCCAGCCCAGCCGGGAACCGATGCGTTCGGTGAGCGAGGTCTTGCCCGCGCCGATATTCCCCGCAACAACCACCAAGTGTTTGGTCATAATTACCTCCCGATCTAGAACACGTCCAGCGTACCGCGCCGCTTGGCCTGAAATTCAAACCAGCGAAAGAGTGCATAGCCCAGCAAGATATACACCACGCCCAGCAACGTTTCCATCCCCAACAAGGAAGCGACCTGGGACAATTCGCTTCCGGCGATGATCTCCCTTGCGGCCGCGATGCCGCGCGTCAGCGGCAAACTCCAGGAGATATTCTGCGCCCAGGCCGGCAGGTTGGTCACCTCGATGTTTGCCCCGGAGAGCAGCAGCAGCGAAAAGAAGACCGTGTTGTTGACGAACATCACGTTGCGGGTGATCAGGCTCAGGCAGCCCAGGAGCAGTCCCAGCCCCGATGTGCTGAACGTGGTGATCAGGATGGTCAGCCCCAGCGCCAGCGGATCGGTCTTCGAGAGATCGAGTCCCAGCAGCAGCACGCCCCAGGCCAGCCCCAGGACAACGCCCAATATGCCGTCGAGGATGTGCACAAAAGCCCGCCCGACGAACATCGCCAGACGGTTGGCCGGCGTCCCGAAGAGATAAGGCAACGTACCCGCCCAACGGTCGCCGCCAATGCTCATCGTCACGCCAAAAATCCCGCTGCTGGCGGCCATTTGCACCGCGTTGCCGATCACATAGAAAGAAGCATTGTCCTTGCCGGTGGCGTAGGCGCCCAGAAAGACAAAGAAGAGCATATAACTGAGCGGCGCGACCACCTTAGAGGCCAGGTAGGTCACCGGGCGCAGCCAGGCAAACAATGCCCGATACGAGAGCAACGCGCCTTCCAAAAACAAGCGCAGGTCCAGCCAGAGTTTACGCATCATCAGCCACCCTCATTGCATGCTCAAGGTCGCATCGACGCGAGCCCTGAATACCAGACGGCGAAACATTTGCTGGGAGATTATCAGATAGAGAATACTGAAAAAGATCATCATGCCCCAGGAAAATGCGACCTCCGCCAGCCCCGCCCCGCCGCTGGAGGTCTCGTGCAGCGCGCGCGCCGCCCAATAGGGAGCCAACAGATAACTGAAAGGCGTCGTCCAGCCGGGCAGCAACGTGATCGGGAACAGGAAACCGCACAGGATATAAACAGGGAACTCCATCCCGTTTTGCCAGCGCTGCACATTCGGATTCAACACAAATGCCGGGGCGAGGATCAATCCAAAACAAATGTAGGCAATGACGGCAAAGAACAGCGAAATGACGAACAAGACGGGCTGCTCCACGTGCGGTGCGTACCCGAAGAGCAAGCCCGCCAGCACATAACTGACCACCATGGAAGACAAGGATTGGACCACATTGGCCAGATTCTTGCCGAAGACCACCACCTGGATCGGCGTGGGAACACCGACCAGCATCTCGAGCGTACCGGTCCAACGCTCGGCCGTGATGCTGTTCCCGCTGATGAACAGGACGCTCGTCCACAGGCCGGTCATCCCGCTCCCGACAACGACGAAGATCACGTAGTCGCTGCCCTTGCCCTGCAGCATCCAGAGCGCCAGCATGGCAACGATCAGGGGCTGTATCAACAGCCCAAACAGGATGAAAGAATCCATCACGTTTTTGCGCATCGTCATCTCGAAGGACATCTTGACGACGCGGGCATAAGCGCGCAATTTTTTCCACGTCATGCGTCACCTCCCACCAGGCGCACGTAAGCGTCTTCCAGGGTTGGCTCGCGGACATTGACCTTGCCAACCCGCAACCCGTCCAGCGAGGCCAGCAGGTCAGAGACGGCATCCGCGCCGCGCGGCGACTGGACGCGCAGCCACTGTCTTTGATCGTGATCCTCGATCGAAACCGTCTGCACGAAGGCCAGGGCTCTCAGCCGCGTAAGCACTTCGGGCGGCACGCCAAACACTTCCAGTTCGATGACCGACAGGTCTTGCACATGATGTTTGAGTCCCTCCGGCGTGTCGAGCGCGATGATGCGGCCATGGTCGATCACCGCGATGCGCTGGCAGAGATCATCGGCCTCGAACATGTAATGCGTGGTCAACAAAATGGTCTTCTTCTCCGATTGCAGGTCACGGACAACCTGCCGCAGCCCGCGCGCCCCGACCGGGTCCAGGCCAGCCGTCGGTTCGTCGAGGAACAAGACCTCCGGGTCGTGGAGCAGCGTCCGGGCGATGTGCAGGCGCTGTTTCATGCCGCGCGAATAGCCCTCCACTTTCTCCTGGCCGCGGTCGCCCAACCCGACCAAATCCAGCAAATAGGGAATCCGCTTTTTGGAAACGTCCGGCTCCATGTGATACAGACTGGCAAAATAACGCAGGTTATCAATACCGGTAAGCCGCCAATACAAGCCGCGCTCGCCGCCGAAGATAAAGCCGATGCGCGGGCGGATGGCATCGGCCTGCTTGACCACGTCATAGCCCAGGACGCTGGCTGTGCCATCCGTGGGAATGAGCAAGGTCGTCAGCATTTTGATGGTGGTCGTCTTGCCGGCCCCGTTGGGACCGAGCAGACCAAACAACTCGCCCGGCTGCACTTCGAAAGAGATGTCGTCCACGGCAACGACTTTTTTGGTCTTGCGGCGGATAACGCCCGTTGTTGTGCGATACACACGCCGCAGATGATTGATGATGATCGCGCTCATTGAATTGTCCTAAAGTTGAGTAGGGAGGAAAACATAGAACAATTGTACAATAAGAAAGGCCAAAAATCCAGCGGATTTGTAGTGGGGCCAGCAATTACGGTGAGGAGCGTTATCGCTTCGCCCACTCCTTGTTCGGCGCGGGACTCCCGTCCCCGCCGGGAGAATGAACGAGGGCCGCGGCCATGGGCTATTTCAGACCTGCGGTCGCGCGCTGGCGCAGGTCTGAGACCTGGCGCCATCACTCACACTGGTTGCCATGCCTTGCTCGGCGCGGGACTCCCGTCCCCGCCGGGAGGGTGACCGAAGGTCTCACACTGGTTGCCATTTTGCCCAACTCATCGTATAGTAGGGGCATTATGTGGACATATCTGCTCCAGGGCGTGACGCTCGGCTTTGCCGCAGGAGCGCAGCCTGGCCCCTTCCAAACCTATCTCATCACCCAGTCGCTCAGCAACGGTTGGCGTCGGACATTGATCGCCGCGCTGGCCCCGCTGGTCAGCGACGGACCGGTTATCGCGCTCGTCCTGCTGGTGCTCAATCAAATGCCGATCTGGCTGCAGCGCGGCATCTCCATCGCGGGCGGGGCCTTCATCCTCTACCTGGCCTGGAACGCCTCCCGGGAGTGGCTTTATTTCGACGAACGCCCGGCGGACACGTCGCCCGGCGGTCAAAGCCTGCTGCGCGCCGCGCTGACCAACCTGCTCAGTCCCGGCCCGTACATTTTTTGGAGTCTGGTCAACGGGCCGATCCTGCTCAAGGGCTGGCAGGAGACGCCCCTCAACGGCCTGAGTTTCCTGCTCGGCTTCTACGGGATGTTCGTCCTGGTGAACATCATCATCATCGTTCTTGCCGGGCTCGCCGGGCAGGCCGGAGACCGCGTCCGCCGCGCCATGCTGGGGATCGCATCCCTGGCGCTGACCGGGTTCGGACTCTTTCAACTGTGGCTGGGGATTCTTGGTTGACAAGCCCTTCATGGTAAGATAAATACATGACCTGGAACGTTCATTCCACGCACACCCAAGCCGGAGATCTGATCCAGCTGGTCGGGTTAAGGCACAAACATTTCATCATCACATTGAAGCCCGGCGCTGAATTGCAGACCCATCGCGGCACGCTCAAACACGACGATCTGATCGGCCTGCCGTGGGGCACGCAAGTGTTCAGTCATATGGGCAGTCCATTCTTCCTGCTCCAGCCTTCGCTCGCCGACCTGCTGCGAGACATGCCGCGCAACACGCAAATTCTCTACCCCAAAGACATCGGCTTCATCCTGATCACGATGGGCGTCGGTCCCGGGCACCACGTTGTCGAAGCGGGAACCGGCTCCGGGTCCATGACGACCGCCCTGGCTTACGCCGTCGGCCCGACCGGGCGCGTGACGTCCTACGAAGTCCGTCCGGAGATGCAGAAACTGGCGCGCAAAAATCTGCGCCGCCTCGGTCTGGATGAACGCGTGGAATTCAAGCTGCGCAACATCAGCGAAGGCTTCGACGAAACCGGCGCAGACGCTTTCTTTCTCGACGTACAAAAACCCCACGAATTCATGACACAAGTCCGCAAGGCGCTCAAGCCGGGCGGCTTCTTCTGCAGCCTGGTGCCAACCTTCAATCAGATCCAAAAACTGCTGCACGCCCTGCGCCAAAACCGCTTCGCCTTCGTCGAGGTATGCGAGATTTTGTTACGCTACTACAAACCCCAACCGGCTCGCCTGCGCCCCACCGACCGCATGATCGCCCACACCGGCTTTTTGATCTTTGCCCGGCGCATCGAACCAAGCAATGATCCACGCGGCAAAGATCTGTTGAACGAGCAGCACGTCGCACAGACGCTGGACGCTCCAGAAGAACAATAGGAGGACATGATGAAAAAACTCTGGCTCTCGATTGCAACAGTTCTCGTCTCGGTTTCGCTGGCCTGCAGCGCGGTCACACTGCCTTTCAACCAATCATCTGCGCCCGACGCCGCGCCGACTGCACAGGGCGAAGCCCCGCCCGA
>JAADGN010000021.1:0-4667 GCA_013152325.1 Chloroflexota bacterium | reverse complement strand
AACAATCCCTGCAACAACGTTTTCTACCCGCTCGTTCCCGGTCAGCAAATGGTGTACAAAATCGACGCTGAAGGCGAAACCAGCCAACTCGGCCTGACAGTTTCCAGCGTGGACGGTTCGCAAGCCACGGTAGACATGCTGAACATGGCCACCGGCATCGTCACGCAGTCCACCATTGACTGCGAAGAGGGCGCCATCAAGCAATTCCCGCTGGTCACGATGAGCACGCTTTTCGGCGACATCATGAACGGCTCGCTCAAAATGGATTACGTCTCCGGCCTGATCGCCCCCAGCGAGGCAACCTTCGTCGCCAACAACTGGGATATGGGTTGGGAATCGCAGTACATCATGAACGGCAATATCACCGTAGAAGACGAAGGCGATACCCTCAACATCGTGATCGACGATTCTCCCGTGACGATGAAGTGGCAGACCGCCGGGACGGGTGAAACCGTCACCGTGGCAGCCGGGACGTACACCAACGTTGTCAAGGTGACGCGCGAGATGTCAATGGAAGTTTCCATTGACGCCGGCGGTATGGCCATCAAGAGCACCATGCTCATCAACAGCACCCACTGGTTCGAACCGTATGTCGGCATGGTCAAAATGCAAATCGATTCGGCCAGTATGCAATATCAGGGGATGACCTTCCCGGTCATCCTGAACGAGAGTATGGAGCTGGTCGAATTCCGCCCTGCACAGTAAGGAGGCAATGATGAGAAGACGTCCTATCCGACGGGGCTTCAGGCGGGCAGGCCCGCTCGCCGTCCCTCCGGCGCTCAAACGCGCCAATGCCCTGATGTCCGAGGGGAACTATGTGTCCGCAGCCGAGACCTTCGAGTCTCTGGCCCAGCGAGCGGAAGCCCGCCGCGGACCACGCGCGCCGCAACTGTACCTGCGAGCCGGACAAGCACGCGTGCTGGCCGGTCAAACGGAGGCCGGGATGCAGCATATCCGGCGCGGCCTGTCCATGCTGGCTGCACGCAGGCAGTGGGCCGTACTGCATCGCGCCGGGCAGCGCGCAGTGGACGAACTCAACGAGCGCGGCCTGACCGGCGAAGCGCAGGAAATTGCCGACTACCTGGAAAAGACGCTGCCGGAGAAACCCGCCCCAGCCCGCGGGACAACATCCTCGAAACGCCCCGTCCTGCCCACACACTGCCCCGGCTGCGGCGGCCCCGTCCACCCGGACGAGGTCGAGTGGCTCGATAACGTCACCGCCGAGTGCCCCTATTGCGGCAGCCCCGTGCGCGGAGAAGCCTGACCGAAAACGATAACGTGAACCGGCATTCGAAGCCTCCCGGGTTCGGACGCCCGCTCGATACTGCCCCTGCGCCCCGAGTCGCCGCTTATGATTTCCAGTCTGTCCGAAGCCGAGATCGCCCGCCGCCTGCGTCGGGCCTATAATCCCGACCGCCTCCAATCCACAAACAGCTATGCGGACCACCCCTACGTCAGCCGCGCCGCGCCGCTCAAATCTGCCGCGGTGCTGATTCCGCTCATGCGGTACGCCGACGAGTGGTATCTGCTCTTCACGCGCCGCACCGACAACCTGGAGAATCACAGCGGACAGGTCTCCTTCCCCGGCGGCCAATGCGATCCGCAGGACGGGACGCCCGAACAAACCGCCCTGCGCGAAGCGGGCGAGGAGATCGGACTGCGTCCGGCGGACGTGCGCATCCTGGGCCGCATCGACGAGGTGCTGACCATAACAGGATATCGCGTCACGCCGGTGGTAGGCGTCATCCCCTGGCCATATTCTTTTCGCGTCTCGACTGTCGAAGTCGAACGCGTCTTCACCATGCCGCTCAACTGGCTGGCACAGCCCGGGAACCACTGGGAGTTTCGCCACCCGCAGGCTGATTACAAGCTGATCGCCTACCGGCCCTACGACGGCGAACTGCTGTGGGGCGCCACTGCCCGGATGACGCTCAATTTCCTAAAAACGGTGGTCGCGGACGATGAGTAAGTGACGAAACCGGAGTCCGACAACTGGAGTCCGACAACTCCAGTTGTCGGACGTTGACGGATGAAGAAAAGCGACCGAAAGCCGCTGCGCTCCAGGCTGTCCGGCAGTTGAACTGCCGGACAGCCACTGCCTGGCAGCCTGGATGAGCATCCCGAAACGGCGACCGGTTATCGTCAACGCAGGCGAGAAAAACAAAACAGCGGCGCACCTGAATGCGCCGCTGTCGCTTTCCAAACCAAGAAGGCTATTCTTCCCCGCCCTCTTCTTCTGCCTTGCCGCGTTCGATGACTTCCGGCTCTTCGCCTTCGACCTCGCCCTCGAGCAGCTCTTCGGCGACAACTTCTTCCTCTTCTTCTTTGGCAGCCGCCGTGGCAAAGGCGATCATCGTACTCGGATCGTCCAGGATTTTGATCTTGGCGGAATCAACGACCATGTCACTAACGTGGATGCCGTCGCCAACCTCGACCAGGCCCGAAATATCGACCGTGATGCGTTCCGGCAAATCTGTCGGCAGCGCTTCGACCTCCAGTTCGGTCAAGCCGGTAACCAGCACCGCGCCGTATTCCTTCACTGCAAGCGACTCGCCAACCAATTCGATGCGCACCTTGGCAGCGATCTTCTCCGTCATCGAAACGACCTGAAAATCCACGTGCAGCAGCGTGCGTCTGATGAAATCCCACTGTTTCTCGCGTACCAATGCCGGATATTCCTTGCCATCCACTTTGACCGTGAACAGGCTGGACGAAGTCGCGTTCTCCAGTGTACGGCTGGTTTCTCTCAGGTCCAGCATGATCGGCATCGATTCGATGCCATGTCCATACAACACACCGGGCAGCTTCCCAGCGCGGCGCAAGGCGCGCACCTGTTTGCCGATCACATCACGTTTGGCCGCATTTATTACTATTTTTTCCATTTTTTCCATCCTCGAGCGCCTCTCACCCTAAAAAGGATTACCTTCGCTCTACTCTAAGATTTTCCCGGCGAACCGGGAGACTGACTATTTACGACGTCGGAACAAAAGACTGCCTGCCAACAAAACCAGTCCGGCGAGCACTCCGCTGATCGTACCGGCCAGGATCGCGCCGCGGGTATCAACCATCGTCTGGACGTCACCGTCCACGCGGCCGGCCAATACGATAAAGGACTCGATCCGCTCCGCGCGGACATCACGGCCTGCCACCACACCCGCGTAGCAATCTTTCATCGAAACGGTTCCGCCAACGACCGCGCCCGCGCGTCCGGTCATCGACATCGTCCCGGCTTGCGCCACACCGACCCCGCTGTTGACCAGGTTGACCTCGTCCGCCTTCAGCGCGCCGATCCCGGCTTCGTGCGCCGAGACGATCTGCGCCTTGACCCCTCCGGCCCCGCTCTGGTGCAACCCGACTTCCTCAGCCGTGATACCGCCCGCGCCGGCCTGGTGCATGCGCACCATTTCCGCCTGGACGGAGTCGACGCTCGTGTTGGTCAGGTTGATGACCTGCGGCAGCGTGTGCTCTTCTTCTGGGGTAGGATTTTGGCCGGTCATGGCTTCTCCTGTTGTAAACAAAGTGCCGTAGGCAAAAAATGCGCCTCCCTGCGGAGGCGTTTGTACCGACGGCCATGATTGTAGCCCGCCTGCGGGGTTTCGTCAAGGATTGGCCTCAACTCGGCGATTCTCATTTCGATTTTGCAGCAGCAACTTCAATCGTGTTTCGAGGCCAAACAGCGACGCGCCTTCGCAAGGAGAATTGTGGCTCAACTCTCCTTGAACTTCAGGTATTGATAGCCGTCAAAGGACAGGGCGCACCACTTGCCCGATTCGAACTCGATCCAAACACTCTGTGAGTGCAGGCGCTTCCCTTTTACCACGTCACCTTCTTCCAGGCGACCGACCTGCGGGTAATTAATGCCCGGGCCGCTGCGCACATTCAGATATTCGGCCGTCACCTCGAAATCCGTCTCCGGGATGTCCACCGCGCCAGGAAATTCCCCGGCTGAGGGGGCGGTCGTTGTCGCGCCCGTCAAATACGGCATCGGATCCGCATAGCCTTTGTACTCCGGATTCTGATCCGTGATCCTCAGGCCGAAGTGCAGGTGCGGTCCGGTGCTGGCGCCGGTATTATTGCTTTTGCCAATGACGGCGCCTGCGCTGACGCTCTGGCCCGCGGAGACAACCGCATTCGCCAAGTGGGCATAATACGTATAGAAGGTGGCAGCGCCATCCGTGTGACGGAGCTTGACGTAATTGCCGTAACCGCCGTCTTCATTCGCCACCTTGTCCACGATGCCGTCAGCGGCAGCCTTGACCGACGTGCCATTTGGAACGCCAAAGTCAACGCCATTGTGGCCCGGGAAACCCCATTTGGCGTAATAACTTGGATTGGCACCGGATTGGCACCGAACATCTGGGTAATGGGACCGTTGACAGGATAAAGCAAAGTAATGGCCATATCTTCCTCCTCTCCGAAGCTATCACAGGCGAACCAGATAACTCTGCCCTGATTTCAGCAGGTTTAGGCAAACTATATCACAACTTTGGCGAAAAGATTGCCGCGACCTATGCAGCGCGGGCACGTTGTCTCACCCATCGTTTGATGGACCGGGTGTCTATTTGTCGTGCAGGAATACCGCACAGCACCCCAAATGTCCTGGGGGGTATACGGCCTGTATCCAAATCCGAGTACAATACTTGCAAAAGTATCTGACAGCAACACCA
>JAADGN010000129.1 GCA_013152325.1 Chloroflexota bacterium | reverse complement strand
CTGCGCATGATCCCCAAGCAGGAGATGTCGCTCAGCACAGATGACACCCTGCAAGTGTTGAAGGTCGTCGAAGCCGTGGAAGACCTGGACGACGTTCAAAACGTCTATCACAATCTGACGCTCTCCGAAGAGGCCATGGCTGCCCTCGAGGCAGAATAAAGATGACCCTGGTGCTGGGCATAGACCCGGGCACAGCGACCACCGGCTATGGCCTGGTGCGCATCCGGGAAGATGACAGCCTGGAGGCCATCGAATACGGCGTCATCCAAACCCCGGCCAAAACGCCCGCCCACGAACGCCTTGCCCTGTTGTACGACCGTCTGAGCGAAATCCTGCTTCTCCATCGCCCGCAAGGCTGCGCGGTGGAGAAGTTGTTTTTCCAGCGCAACGTGACCACCGCCATCGCGGTCGGACAGGCGCGCGGCGTCATCCTGCTGGCGCTGGCGCAGGCCAAACTGGACGTGGCCGAGTACACGCCCAACGAGATCAAAATGGCCGTGGCCGGTTACGGCTCGGCGGGCAAGCGCCAGGTGCAGGAGATGGTGCGCGTCCTGCTCACGCTGGATGACATCCCGCGCCCCGACGACGCCGCCGACGCGCTGGCCGTCGCCATCACGCACCTGCACACGCGGCGATATTGACCGCTCGCTGCGCCGTCCCCGGCGCGAAAGAGAAAATCCCATGATCGCAACACTACGCGGTGAGATCACCCAAATCGAGGATTCCGCCCTCGTCATCGAGCTGGGCGGCGCGGGAATGCGCGTCCACGTCCCGATGCCGCTGCGCGGGCGGGTGAAAGTCGGCGAAAGCGTTCTGCTCTACACCCACCTGGTCGTCCGCGAAGATTCGCTGAACCTGTACGGATTCGAGACCCGGGCCGAGCGCGACCTGTACACCATGCTGCTCGGCGTGAGCGGAATCGGCCCCCGGCTGGCGCTCTCGGTTCTCTCCTCCCTTGCGCTGGATACCGTTAAACGAGCCGTCTTCAATGAGGAAAGCGACATCCTGAGCCGCGTCCCGGGCATCGGCAAAAAGACCGCCCAGCGCATCATCCTGGCCCTGCACGACAAGCTGAAACCGACCGACGCCCTGCGGGAAGTCGCATCCATGTCCGACACGGACAGCGAAGTCCTGGCTGCGCTGACCGCGCTGGGCTACAGCGTCATCGAGGCGCAGACGGCCATTCAGTCCATCCCCAAAGACGCCCCCGACGACGTGGAAGAACGCCTGCGGCTGGCGTTGGGGTATTTCCAGTAACCATTGCCAGCACTTTAGGAGTGCGCGGCACAACCTGCCGACTTAAAACCCCTATGCCCACTCTCGAACAAGCCCGCGCCTGGTATCACGGTTCCGACCCCGTCCACGACTTCGACCACATCGCGCGCGTCTACCGCATGGCCGAACGGTTGGCCGAGGCCGAAGGCGCAGACGTGGAAATCGTGCGCGCCGCCGCCCTGCTCCACGACGCCGAAGGCAGCGATCCGGCCTCGGCGTCCGGGCGCGCCGCACACCACCACTCTTCGGCGGAGTTCGCCGCACGAATCCTGGCAGACGAAGGCTGGGACGAGGCGCGCATCGCCGCCGTCCGGCACTGCATCCGCGCCCACCGCTTTCGCGACGTGTCCGAACCGCCGCGAACGCTGGAAGCCAAAATCATCTTCGACGCCGACAAACTGGACGCGCTGGGCGCGGTCGGGGCAGCACGCGTCATCGCTTACGCGGCCTGTCACGGCACGCCCTTCTATGCGCCGCCCTCGGAGCATTTCCTGCAAACCGGCGACGAAGCGGAAGGCGAACCGCACAGCGCCTACCATGAGCATCTCTTCAAGTTGCGCAAACTGCGCGACCGGATGCATACACCTGCCGCGCGCGCCATCGCCGCGGAGCGGCTGCATTACCTGGATGGTTTCTTCGAGCGGCTGGTTGCCGAATGGCAGGGGGAAAAATAAGGCAAGATTTCCCGCTGGTTTTCGATTGAAACAAAAAAGGAACAACCCCGGAAAAGGGTTGTTCCTTTTTTTTCTGTTCAGCGACCTTCGTTGTTATTCCGCCGCCTTCTCCTCGAGCTCGTCATCGTATTCTTCATCGTTGTCGTTGATGAACAAATCCAAGCCCAGGTACAGGCCTTGTGTCAGCCCTCGCAAGACGAAGAAGTAGAAGAAGCCGAAGGCCGGCTTCGAAAGGATGCCGGCAAACATCATCATCTTGTCCATGAATTCCGGCGGCATGGGGATCGGCCAGTTCGAGATGACCGAATACAGGTCGTTGGCAAAGTTCAGCAAATAGAGTACCAAAATCGCCCAGGCAACCACGTTTGCCCACATCGCAATGCGGAGAATAGCATTCTCGTCGTGAAACGTAAGGGACTCGTTCTTATTGTCTGTCATCATTTTTCTCCATATCAATAATTTGATCTCCGCATGGCGCCATAGAGCGTTGCAAGAGACGTGTACACCCGTTGAGGGACATATCAGTTATAACACATATCCTTTGTCAGGTTACTCGTTTATCAGGCGATAGACCTCTCGCCGCCCCCAGCCGGATTCCTTCGCCAGGCGTTTCGCCAATGCGGACGGGGCTTCGCCCGCATCCAGCCCCGCTTCGATCGCGGACGTCAGGTCTGCCTCGGTCCAGCGGCTTTTTTCCAGCGTTCGGCCTGCCACCACCAACGTAAACTCGCCGCGCGGCGCGCTGACCGTGTAATGCTCCCGTACGGCGGAGATACTGCCGCGGAAGATCTCCTCGTGCAGCTTGGTCAATTCGCGGGCAGCGGCCATCTCCCGGTCGCCGAGCACGGATTCCAAATCCGCGAGCGCCGCCAACAAGCGATGCGGCGTTTCGAGGAAGATCATCGTGTGGGGCAGGTCTTCGACCCGCTGGAGCATCGCACGGCGTTCTTTCGATTTGCGCGGCAGGTAGCCGAGATACAGGAAACTGTCCGTCGGCAGGCCGGAGGCGACCAGCGCCGCGACCGGCGCGGATGGCCCCGGGATCGGGCTGACGGGGTATCCTGCCTCCAGCGCGGCGCGCACGAGCTCGTAACCGGGGTCGTTGATGCCCGGCGTCCCCGCGTCCGAGACGAGCGCCACGTCGCCCTCGTCCAGCGCGGCGAGCACCTGGTCGAGTCGGCGCAATTTGTTGTGTTCGTAGTAGCTTATCTGGGAAGTGCGGATGTCGAAATGTTTGAGCAGCCTGCCGGTGTGACGGGTGTCCTCGGCCGCGATCAGGGCCGCCGCGCGCAAGATCCGCACCGCGCGCGGAGACATGTCTTCGAGGTTGCCGATTGGCGTCGCGACCAGGTAGAGTGTGCCCATGGGAACTATTCCGAATGGCGTCCTGTCATGCGCCGTTCAACATTTGTTCGAGGGTTGCCAGCGCCTTCTCCGGCTCCTTGAAGTGGATGCCGTGCATCCCCAGCGCGCGGGCAGCTTCGATGTTCTCGATGAAGTCGTCCACGAAAACGGATTCTTCCGGCGCGACGCCCAGTTTTTCGAGCGTCAATTCGTAGATGGCAGCCATCGGTTTCGCCACGCCGATCTCGGCGGAGATCGTCATGTGGTCGAAGGCGTCGTCGAATTTCCAGACATCAACGATCATCTGGCGCAGGTCATCCCAGGCGTTGCTGAGCAGGGCTGTTTTGTAAACCGGGCGCAACGAGCGGATATAGTCGATCAGGGCATAATCCACCTTGTCGCCGCCGAAGAACTGCGCGTAAAAAGATTCGACTTCGTTTTCCGGCAGGTCGAGTACGCGCATTACATTCAGCAAATGCTCTTTGGCGGTGATCTTCCCAAGGGACGCCTGCATGCTGGACCGGTTGCGGAAGACAACCTGCTCCATCTCTTCGCACGACTTGCCAAAACGAACACCAAGTTCTGTGCGCGGGGCGCGGTCTTCCGTGCGAACCAGCACCCCGCCCAGGTCAAAAATGATGGCGCGGATGGTCATTTATTTGGCCTTGCTTTTCTTGCCGTGGGATTTTCTTTTTGGTTTTTTCTTGGCCTCGGATTTCTCCTTTTTGGCCTCGGCAGCTTTCTTTTCCAGCGCGGCCTGTTCCTTCTCCGCTTTGGCGGCTTCTTTCATCATGGTCTTGTACTCGGCCTGCCAGTTTGGATACGCTCTCTCCAGACGGTCACGCGCAACAGTGTTGGCGCGTCGGCAACTCAAACAGTGGGCATCGTAGTGCTGCAGGTTCTCGCTCTCCATGGTGTGCAGCGCGACCAACGCGGCTTCACGACTTAACGCAAACATGTTGTGACAATATGAGCAACGTAGTTGCATGAGTAGTCTCCTTTCAGATACGGATCATTCTGCTATTGATTGTACGCCAATTTCTTTATCAGGACGAATCTCTTTTTGTACACGTCGAACGGACGGCGAAATTTTCCGGCAGCGTGTTTCCAGCCGCTTTCATTCTCCAACGTATTTTAATCCGCAGCAATCGCTTCAATTCCGGCGGACGGGCTGTCCTCCACGCTGCGGTTCAGGGACAGGAAACCGGCCGCGGCGACCAATCCCAAAATTCCCGCCGCATACCAGACCCAGCGAGGGTCGCCGTTGTCCATGATCATCCCGGCGAGGAGCGGACCCAACCCGCCCGGAATCAGCCAGGAGATGCCGAAGACGGCCATATAACGCCCGCGCATATCTTCGGGCGAGAATTTCGCCACCAACGCTTGCGCAATGGGCGTGACGACCATTTCGCCGATTGTGATGATCGCCATCGCCAGCATGAACATGCCGTACTGGCCGACAAAGCCATACATGGCAAACCCGACCGCGTAAAACAACGCCCCGAGCGCCATCATCAACATGGGCGAAGCGTCGGACATGCGGCGCGTGATCGCGAACTGGAACAGGACGACCATGGTCGCGTTCAGGCTCATGATCAGACCGAACCCGGATGCGGGGATGTTGTGCACATCTCGCAGAAAGACCGGCAACGCGCCGTACATCTGCACGTACACGACGGTCACGAGCATGGACATCATCATGAAGATGATAAAGGCCCGGTCACGCAGCACGTCGACGTAGCCGCGGAAGGAATCGCCCAGGCTGGCCTGGGTCTCTTCTTCGAGGCGCGATTCGGGGCGCGTCTCGGCCACCAGGCGATAGAAAACGACCGCCGTGATAATGCTGGTAATCGCATCCGTGACAAAAAGCAGCAGGTAAGAACGCGCCGCGATAAAGCCGCCGATGGCCGGGCCGACCGCGACCGACAAATTCATCGCCACGCGCATCATGCCGAAGCCGTCGGCGCGCTTCCTCTCTGGCAGCAGGTCGGTCAGCATGGCCTGGCGGGCCGGGCCAGCCATGTCCGCAAAGACGCCGGTAACGACAGCCATCAGGTAAAACAACTCGATGCGGTTGACCAGGCCCATGCCCACACTGGTCAGCGCGCTGACGATCAGGCCCATGATGATGACGCTTTTGCGCCCTATGTGATCGGTCAACGCGCCGCCCATCATGCTGCCGAAGAATTCGGAGACCGAGAAAATGGCGAACAGGATGCCCACTTCGGTCATGCCGACGTCGAAGTGAAGCGTCACGTACAGGGCAAAGAACGGGAACAGCAGCGCGCCGCCGATATGGTCGATAAAAGACGCGCCGACCACAACCCAGAACTGTCGCGGGTATTCGGCATATACTTCTCGCGCTCGTCTGATCGGTTTTCCCAACATTTGCATTACTCCTCGTGAAAAAACAAAAAAGAAAAAACAAAACGGCCACAGAGGTCGTTCCTCCGCGGCCGGTCCATTTTCGAGCAAACAAAAAGGCCACGGGCAGGAATGCTCCGTGGCCGTCAACGACTATGCGTGTATTCTAACGGTCAGCAGGCGCACTCCGCGTATGTACAACGTCGCCGCTTCCAGAAGCGGTAAGAATGCGAGCGGTTCCAGTGAAGTTGAACATGAAGTGCGTCTCCTTTCGGTTAAGATGGCACGAGTTTATCACGGGCGTCAATGTGCGTCAAGGATATGTGTCAACTAAAAGCGGCAATGTCCCCTTTGAGAAAGGGACGGCTGCCCGGATCGCCGGGTTTTGCAGTCAACGTACTGATCTCTTGGCGATCTTGGCGGCTTGGCGGTTCAAAAGACAAACAAGCGTGTAAGCCCTGTTCAAGAAGGTCTTGGCAAAAGATGTCGAAATTATCGGGCACGAGGGGTGACAATCGTCACTGAACGCGAAAAGGACGCCATGCTATAATTTTTTGAGTTGATATTTCTTCAAAGGAGAGACACCCATGGCTTATAAAAACATCACGGTCCCCGAAGGTGGGGCAAAGATCACCATGCAAGATGACAAATTGCAGGTGCCGGACAATCCCATTCTGCCTTTCATCGAAGGCGACGGGACTGGGCGTGACATCTGGCGCGCGTCGGTGCGTGTATTTGATGCAGCTGTAGAAAAGGCTTATGGCGGCAAACGCAAGATCTACTGGATGGAAGTATATGCAGGCGAAAAGGCTTATCACAAATTCAACGACTGGCTGCCCGCGGAGACCATCGAAGCGCTGAAAGAGTATTTGGTCAGCATTAAGGGTCCGCTGACCACGCCGATTGGCGGCGGCATCAGTTCGCTGAACGTTGCGCTGCGCAAGGCGCTTGACCTGTATGTCTGCCAGCGTCCGGTGAAATACCTGGAGGGAATACCTTCCCCGGTGAAACATCCCGAATATGTCGATATGGTCATCTTCCGCGAGAACACCGAAGATATTTATACCGACATCGAGTTCGAATACGGCACGGAAGACAACAGGAAGTTCAAGGAATTGCTGAAGGAATATTTCCCGAAACAGTACGCCAAGATGCGCTTCCCCGATACGGCGGGCATTGGCATCAAGCCGGTCTCGGAAGAAGGCTCCAAGCGCCTGGTACACGCGGCCATTCAGTGGGCGCTGGCCAATGGACGCAAACGCCTGAGCCTGGTGCACAAGGGCAACATCATGAAGTTCACCGAAGGCGCCTTCCGCGCCTGGGGTTACGAGGTTGCCAAGACGGATTTCCGCGCCGAGACCGTGACCGAGCGCGAGACCTGGATTTTGGGCAACAAGGAGAAGAACCCTGACCTGACCGTGGAAGAAAATGCCCGCATGATCGATCCCGGTTTCGACATGATGACGCCCGACAAGCAGCAGGAGATCTTGGCTGAGGTCGAAGAAGCCCTGGCGCTTTGGGAGACGCACGGCGACGGCAAGTGGAAAGGGAAACTGCTCGTCAAAGATACGATCGCCGACATCGTCTTCCAGCAGACCATCACCCGCGCGCGCGAATTCGACGTGCTCGCCACGATGAACCTGAACGGCGACTTTCTCTCGGACGCGCTGGCTGCACAGATCGGCGGCATGGGTATCGCCCCGGGCGCGAACATCAATTACACCACCGGTCACGCCCTCTTCGAGGCGACGCATGGCACGGCCCCCAAGTATGCTGACCTGGACAAGGTCAACCCTGGCTCGGTCATCCTCTCTGGCGAGATGATGTTCCGCTACATGGGCTGGGACGAGGCTGCCGACCTGATCATCAAGGGCATGCAGAATGCCGTCAATGCCAAGACCGTGACCTACGACTTCGAACGCTTGATGGAAGGCGCTACGCTGCTCAAATGCTCCGAGTTTGGCGACGCCATCATCAAACACATGGACGACTGATTTGCCGCCCCGAAAATGTGAGCTTGCTTCGCTCGCCCGCGCTGCGCCGAACGCAGTATGGTGCAAGCGTCGCTGGCAATGACATCTTTGGAAACGAAACACAGCCCGCCGATTTCGGCGGGCTGTGTGATTCTGATCCTTGAGTACGCTTTAGGGCGTCGGTGTAGCCTCAGCTTCAGGCGCGGCTGTGGCTGTTGTCGCGAGCGCAGCGGCATCGTCAGCGGTTTCCGGCATGCCGGCCATCACCCAGCGGACGAACATATCTACGTACTCCGGCTTTAGTTCCTTGGTGGGCGGCATGACGCCGATTTCATTACCGTTCGCATCGGTGACGGCGTGACGCTGAATGACTTGCAGCAGGATGCTGTTCGCGTCGCCCGCGACGACCACGGGCGCATTGTCGCCGCTGCTCACAATGTCCTCGTACGTTCCCATCAGGTAGTTGTTGTTTTTCTTGCCTGTGCGGTGGCAGGACACACAGTATCGCTTGGATATGGCCTGAATGTGAACTTCGTAGGACGGCACTTCATCCGGGCCAAGGGCCGGGATCGCCGAAGCCTGTGCGGCCTCTGGAGGCAATTCGGCGCGATCATCCCAGGTGTAGCGCATGAAAGCCACCAGCGCGTCGATATCGCCCGGCGGCAGCTCACCGCCGAAGGACGTACCAAAGGGAGGCATACCCAAATTGGGCTGGCCGTAAGAGATAATGTCAAAGAGCGAGCCATCGTTGCGGGTGTACATTTCGTCCTGGCTGCTGATGGGCTTTAGCTCGACCCCTTCCAGCCCTTCTACACCCTGGATAATGCCGCCTTCCCCCTCCGCGCCGTGACACTCCACACAGTAGACGGAGTACAGGTCCTGTCCCTGAACGATTTGCTCGGAGATCGAGCCTGCAACCGCGACTTCCTCCTGCGGCGGCGTGGTCGCGACCGCGACCCCGGTCAGGGCGACGATGCCGACCACGATCAGGCTCATGACCGTAATCGCTACTTTCCGCTTGGAATAGTGACGATAGGGATTCTTGTCCAGGAAGGGGAGCAGAATCAAGGACAAGACTGCAACGCCGGGGATGAGCGCCGCGCCGACCCATTCCAGCGATCCGGGAAAATATTTGAGAAACTGGAACAAGAACAGGAAGTACCACTCCGGACGGGGGACGTACGCCGCATCATTGGGGTCCACCTTTGGTTCAGGTTTTACCCCGATAAATGTCGCCAGCCCAACCAGGAGCAAAAAGATGGCAAACGAGACCAGCAAATCCTTGTAGATGCTGTCCGGCCAGAAGCGTTCACCTTTGCGGAGCGACTTTTCGTATTTTTTGTGAACTTTTTTCTTGTATTCCTCGTTCATTGCGCACTCCTTAGTCGTCCAGTTCCGGGAATTGGGACTCGCCATGCCGCATGATCAGGTAAAGATGCCCCCCGATCAGCGCGGTCAACAATGCGGGCAACATCCAAATGTGTGCGGAGAAGAAGCGCGAGAGCGTCAGCGCGCTGATGTCCGTGCCGCCTCGCAAGGCCCGTTCGATGAACGGCCCAATGAACGGTACGGTCCCTGCGATGGATGTTCCCACCGTCGTCGCCCAGTAGGCTCTCTGGTTCCAGGGCAGCAAGTAGCCGGTGAAACCCATCCCAAGCGTGAGCAGGAAGAGGAAACTGCCGATGATCCAGGTCAACTCGCGCGGGTATTTGTAAGAAGCCGTGTAAAAAACCCGCAGCAGGTGGATGAAGACCACCAACACCATCAGGGAAGCGCCCCAATGATGAATGCCGCGGATCAGCCACCCGAAGGCCACGCCGTTCATGATGTACTGAATGCTGTCGTAAGCGTGATCCGGGGAGGGGGTGTAATAAACGGTCAGGAAGATACCGGTCGCGCCCTGCATAATAAAAATGAACAGGCTGGCGCTTCCCAGCGTGTTCCACCAGTTCCCGTGTGGTTCGGGGCGGTCCAGCAGCCCTTTATACAGGTCTTCAAGGCCCAATCGTTCATCCAGCCAATCGTAAACTTTTGACCACATGATTTACCCTTCCACAAAATGAATGAACAGATCGCCGTCCTCGACTTTGATCTCGTACTTGTCGAGGGGACGGGGCGGCGGGCCACCGAGCACCTTGCCGTCGGCATCAAACTGGGCGTCATGGCAGGGGCAGATATATTCCTGCACATCTTCATGCCAGTTTACCCGGCAGCTCAGGTGCGTGCATACGTTCGAGAGGACGGTTACTTCGTTCTTCGATTTTTGCAGCACGAAGACGCCGTAGCTGTTGACCGTTTTCTCCCAGCCGTTGACCTTTGAGCGGGTGAACGTGAAAAGCGTTGGCTTGCCAATGGGATAATTCTCAAGCGGGCCGAGCGGGATCCAAGTGTCAGATTTCTGGGCTTTGAGCGCCGGATCGATCAGATATCCAATAACCGGCAAGCCCACCACAGCGCCCATGATCGTGCTCAGCACTGCCGTAGTCACTTTGACAAAATCTCGCCGGCTTACCCGATTAGAACTTGCCATGCGTACCTCCTTTGGACTTGCATATCTGCACAAACGTGAAAACATGCTGATGAGTGCCGCTTTGTGTTAAAAGTGTGGGCTCCATTCTACCTTAAAGAACAAATCACCACATACGTGCCCCTGTGCATTTTATGGATTTTTAACCTCGCACACGGTTTTTCACACAATGCAGCATTCAAAATGAGTTACAATCGTGAAAATGCCTATTGGATTATAAATGGCACGGCCCTCTTTATTAGAGGAAGTCTGAAACCAAATATCCATGAACATTGTCACTTTCTCTGGCGCAGTGTGAATGAGATAATGATTGGTAACCCCTACCTAATCTTGTTACCCTTATCCTAGTCAGGAGGCGTACATGGCTCTTAAGCGGAATGTTGGTCTGTTGGAGGGACTCAAATACCGGGGGGGCGGGCCCATGTTGGCCTGGCTCCTTCACCGCATCAGCGGCCTGGGCATCCTTGTATTCGTAGGGCTCCATATCCTGGCAGCCTTCCTTACGCAACAGTTTGGAAGCGACGCCGGGATTTTCATTAACATCATCTACGAATCGTGGGCGTTCCAGATTTTCATCTTCTTCTGCGTGCTTTTCCACGCCATCAACGGCCTGCGCATCATCATCCTGGACCTGTGGCCCGCTTTGCTGGAATACCAGCGCGAGGCGATCTGGCTGGAATGGTTTGTGTTCATACCCATCTTTGGACTGGCCGTCTTCGTCATTTTCAGCGGCAGCCTGGGCGGATAAGGAGGAGATAACAATGCGATCTAGAACAGTTCCTCAACGCGGCTTGAACTTTGAATACCTGATGTGGCTCTTCACCCGCCTATCGGGGTTGGGTATGTACATCCTGGCGCTGGTTGGCGTCGTCTCGGCTCTGGTCATGGGCGCCCGCACCCAAATGGACATGGCAACGCTCATGCGCTGGACTTTCATGCCCAACCCCAGCCACGTTGCCAGCAGCGACATAGTGAATCTTGACGCCTGGGCCAATGCCTTCTGGCAGATCATGGGCATGTTGATCGTCTTCTTTGCCGGCACGCACGGACTCAACGGTCTGCGCGTGGTCATCGAGGATTATATCGGCAGCACCTGGCTGCGCCCCGTACTGCGTGGTCTTATCTTCTTGATTTGGCTTTTCATGATCATCGTCGCAGTCTACGTGATCCTGGCATCGTAAGAGGAGTGAATTCATGAAAACACATCAATTTGAAGTTATCGTCGTCGGGGCTGGCGGCGCGGGTCTGATGGCTGGCCTGTATGCCTCCAAAACAGCCAAGACGGCTGTCATCAGCAAACTGTATCCCACCCGCTCGCACACCGGCGCGGCCCAGGGCGGCATCGGCGCCGCGCTCGGCAACGAGGAAGAAGACCGCACCGAGTGGCATACCTACGATACGGTCAAGGGCAGCGACTATCTGGGAGACCAGGACGCCATCGAGTTCATGTGCGAAGAAGCGCCCGGCATCGTCTACGAACTGGAACACATGGGCCTGCCGTTCAGCCGGACCGCGGAGGGAAGAATTGCCCAACGTCCTTTCGGCGGTCACACCAATAACGAGACGGGCGTTCCCGTCCGCCGGGCCTGCTATGCAGCCGACCGCACCGGGCACATGATCCTGCAAACGCTGTACCAGCAGTGCGTCAAGAACAACGTCACCTTCTTTGACGAGTTCCAGGTTCTGGACATGATCGTCGTCAACGGCAAGGCGGCGGGCGTCGTCACCATTGAATTGGCGACCGGCGAATTGCACGTCTTCCATGCCAAAGCCGTCATCTTTGCCACCGGCGGCTATGGACGCGTTTGGGAGATCACCACCAACGCCTACGCCAACACCGGCGATGGTATCGCCATCACCCTGCGCCACGGCATCCCTGCCGAGGATATGGAATTTTTCCAGTTCCACCCGACTGGCATTTACAAGATGGGTATTCTGATCACGGAGGGGGTGCGCGGCGAAGGCGGCGTGCTGATCAACGACAAGGGCGAACGCTTCATGGCAAAAGAAGAATACGCCCCGCACGTCAAAGACCTGGCCTCGCGCGATGTGGTCAGCCGGGCGATGTACCTCGAGATGAAAAACGGACTCGGCATCGGCGGCAAACGCTACCTGTACCTGGACGTCCGCCCGGAGACGGTCAACAAATACGCCGCGCTTGACGGACGCACCAATCCGGACGGCACGCCGTATACCGTCACCGCCGACGATATCCTCTCCCGCCTGCCCGACATCATTGATTTCTGCAAAACCTACCTGGGCGTCGACCCGGTCGTGGACCCCATGCCTGTGCAGCCCACGGCACACTACGCCATGGGCGGCATCCCCACCAACGTCAAGGGCGAAGTGGTCATCGACAAAAAGAACACCGTCATGCCCGGCGTATACGCGGCCGGTGAGACCTCCTGCGTTTCTGTGCATGGCAGCAACCGCCTGGGAACCAACTCGCTGCTGGACCTGGTCGTCTTTGGCAAACAGGCTGGCGTCAACGCGGCGGAATACGCCCGCGGCACGGACTTCCAGCCCCTGCCCGCCGACCCGGCTGGCCCGGCGCGCGAACAGTTGGCGCGTCTGCGCAACAGTTCCGGCGCTGAACGGATCTCCACCATCGGCACGGAGATGAAAGCCGTGATGTTCGACCACGTCGGCGTCTTCCGCACCGAGGCGGGCATGACCGAGGCCGTGGAGAAAATCCGCGAATTGAAGGAACGCTTCAAACACATCCGGCTGGACGACCGGGGCACGGTCTTCAACATGGAACTCCTGAACGCCTGGGAGCTGGGCAACCTGCTGGACATCGCCGAGGTGACCGCCGTCTCCGCGCTGACCCGCAGGGAAAGCCGCGGCGCGCATGCCCGCGACGATTATCCCGAGCGCAACGACAAGAAATGGATGAAACACACCCTGGCCTGGTTGCAGGAGGACGGCGTCAAGTTGGATTACAAGCCGGTCACTTTTACCAAATACGAACCGAAAGTACGGGTGTACTAGGAGGAAATACCATGCAGGTTACATTAAAGATCTTCCGCTACGACCCTGAAAAAGACAAGAAGCCGCACTACGACGCCTTCAAGATGGAGGCCGAGCCGACTGACCGCGTGCTCGACTTGCTGGAAAAGGCCAAGGGCTACCAGGACGGCACGATCTCGTTCCGCCGCTCCTGCGCCCACGGCGTGTGCGGCTCGGATGCCATGCGCATCAACGGCATGAACCGACTGGCTTGCAAGACGCTGGTGCAGGACCTGGGCGTGAACAAGATCACGGTCGAACCGATCCTCGGCCTGCCCATCCTGAAAGACCTGATCGTGGATATGGAGCCGTTCTTCGATAATTACCGTGCGGTGACACCCTACTTCATCAACGACGAGCCGGCGCCTGCCAAGGAGCGCCTGCAAAGCCCCGAAGACCGCGAACGCTTTGACGATACGACCAAATGTATTTTGTGCGGCGCTTGCACCACCTCCTGCCCGTCCTTCTGGGCCAACGATCAGTATCTCGGCCCGTCGGCCATCGTCAATGCACACCGCTTCATCTTCGACAGCCGCGACAAGGGCGCGGCAGAGCGGCTTGCTGTTCTCAACGACCTGTTCGGCGTCTACCGCTGCCACACGATCTTCAACTGCACGCTGGCCTGCCCGCGCGAGATTCAGATCACGCAGGCCATCGGCGAGGTCAAGAAGGCCATCGCAACGGGAAAACTGGACTGAGACTCGATCCGAAACATTAAAACGCAGCAGCTCCTGCGCGGAGCGGCCAACGGGCGCGCAGTCGCATCGTCCCCGAATCGGGGTTGAGTTTCAAGTGACCGGCACTTTGGTCGTGCCGGTCACCTCCGCTTCTCCCCGCCATCCGCAAAACAGGAAACCCGGTTTCGCACAGGAACCGGGTTTTTTCTTAATTTCCCTTATAATTGAAGCACCTCCATCAAATGCCCCCTCCACATAAACCGAGGTGACTCATGTCCTTCACACCCAACAATCTCTCACAACGTGACCCCCAGTGGAAAAACGACAAGCTCGGCTTCAGCAACCTGACCATTGGCACCGATGGCTGCACGTTGACCTGTCTGGCCATGCTGGTCAACGGCTTTGGCTATTCCGAGACGCCCCGCACGCTCAACAAGAAACTGAAGGGGCTGGGTGAAGGCAATGGCTTCATCGGCCCGTTGATCGTCTGGGGCGGCCTGCCGCTGCTGTTCCCGCCGATCAAGTACAAGAACATCATCCTGTGCCGCGACCAGAACGCGCCGGTCGCCGAGATCGACGCCGCCCTGGCAAAGGGACAGCCGGTCATCGTCGAGGTCGACCGCTCCCTCGCCCGGGGCTTGCAGAATCACTGGGTCGTGCTGTATGAGAAGCAGGGCGACGACTACCTGATGAGCGACCCCTGGCCGTATCCATCCGACACGAAAGAGGCGCTCCTGGCCCGCCGCTACGGCTTTGGCCGCCCGGCCAAGAAGACCATCACGGCCGTGGTCTTGTACGAGATGCAGGGCGCGCCGCCCGCGCCGCCCTCCGGCGACGGCATGTACGTGCAGGTCGCGGCCGCGGCCTACGCCGGTTTGCGCCTGCGCGAACGGGCCACCACCGCCTCCAACACGCTCGGCATCGAACCTGCCGGGACCTACCTGCGCGTGCTGGAGGACGAGATTTCGGCCCAGGCCAAGGTCGGCGTTTACGACCAGTGGCTGCACGTGCGCGACCCGCAGGGGGTGGAGGGCTACGTCGCGTCCTGGTATGTCGATGCGGTCGCGGTCGGCGCGCCGGAGCCGGAACCGACTCCCGAACCGGAGCCGGAGCCAAGCCCGGAGCCGGAGCCACAGCCCGAACCCGATCCGGAACCGCAACCCGAACCGACCCCCGAGCCGGAGCCGGAACCCGATCCGGAGCCGCCCAAAGAGAAGTTGAAAGTATACGTTTCGCCCGCGGTCAGCTCACGCGGCCTGCGCATGCGCGCCAAGCCCAGCCAGAGCGGCCGTCTGGTGACCACCCTGAAGGCCAACACCGAACTGTGCTGGAGAACGCCGAAAAGGCCCGCGCCAAGATCGGCGTGCGGAACGAATGGCTGAACGTCAGGGACGGCAAACGGCACGAGGGCTACGTGGCCGCCTGGCTGGTGGTCGCGTCGTTGGACGCGACGCCCGAACCGGAGCCGGAACCAGGTCCGCAGCCCGAACCGACCCCCAATCCGGAGCCGGAACCGCCGAAAGAGAAGCTGAAGGTGTACGTTTCGCCCTCGGTCAGCTCACGCGGCCTGCGCATGCGCGTCAAGCCCAGCCAGAACGGCCGCCTGGTGACCACCCTGAAGGCCAACACCGAACTGACCGTGCTGGAGAACGCCGAAAAGGCCCGCGCCAAGATCGGCGTGCGGAACGAATGGCTGAACGTCCGGGACGGCAAACGACACGAGGGCTACGTGGCCGCCTGGCTGGTGGTCGCGTCCTCGGACGCGGCGCCCGAACCCGAACCGCAGCCGGAACCGACTCCCCAGCCCGAGCCGACCCCTGGGCCGGAGCCTGTCCCGGAGCCCCAGCCCGAACCGGAGCCTGCTCCCGCTGCAAGGACCGTCATCGTCCTGCCCGCGCTCGGCTCGCGCGGCCTGCGCATGCGTTCCAAGCCCGGCCCGGCCGGCAGTCTGGTGACCACCCTGAAATCCAACACCGAGCTGACCGTGCTGGAAGACGCGGCCGCAGCCGGCAGGAAAATTGGCATCTACGGCGAGTGGCTGCACGTCAGGGACGGCAAACAGCACGAAGGCTACGTCGCGGCCTGGTACGTGATCGCGAATCCTGCCGACGATGCGCCGGAGCCGGATGATGGCTCTGCCCCCCTCGATGCGCCCGGCGCGGAGCCGCTGACCGTCTTCGTCTCGCCGCGCGCCGGCCGCGGCCTGCGCATGCGCAGCGGCCCCTCGACCGGTACAGAGGTCGTCATCGTCCTGCCGCCCTACAGCGAGCTGACCGTCCTCGAGGCGGCAGACACGGCCGCGGCCAAGGTCGGCGCATCCGGTCAGTGGCTGCACGTCAAGGACGCCTCCGGCAGGGAAGGCTATGTCGCGGCCTGGTACGTGAACAGGTAAGAAAGTTTGGAGTCTTCCAAATTGTCGCGACGATCTCCCTCCCGTCGCAGACGGTTCCCGGGCGGAGCGGCCAGCGGGCGCGCAGTTGCAAGGCGGGTCATGCAATCGCCGCTCTTCGACTGCGATTTCGCTATCGCTT